>NZ_JBSFMM010000093.1:0-42535 GCF_053599555.1 Streptomyces sp. NPDC000941 | reverse complement strand
CGATCATCTGCCCCCAGGAGGCGGTCGGCGTGTCGCTGTCTCATACTCACCGCAAACCCAACGCCGGGCTACTGACGCCGCAGCGCGCGCTCCCGCTGCCTGGCCCACAGATACTTCTGGGCCAGCAGCGTGAGCGTGCCCGCGACCACGATCCCGGCCAGGTTCAGCAGCAGTTGCTGCGTCGAGCCCCACATCTGGTCGATCTCGCCGTAGCCGAGCGCCACCGCCGCGTTGGCCGCGGCCGGCACCGTGGTGACGGAGATCGCCACGCCGACCAGCGCCCCGGACTTCGCCGAGGTCAGCGAGAGCGTTCCGGCGACCCCGGCGAGCAGGGCCACGACGAAGGAGAACATGTCCGGCTTCCAGATGAAGTCGGTGTTCGGCCGCGGCCGCTCCAGCTGATCCTTGGAGAACAGCCCGAAGGCGTCCATGAGCACGCCGAAGCCCGTCGTCAGCACCATCGCCACCGCGAACCCCACGACCAGCGCGATCAGCGAACGCGCCGCGAGCCGCGGGGCCCGCTGGACCAGCGCGGTGGACAGCCCGGCCAGGGGGCCGAACTCCGGGCCGACCGCCATCGCGCCCACGATCAGGATCGCGTTGTCCAGCACCACACCGCAGGCCGCGATCATCGTGGCGATGGCGAGGAAGGCCAGAAAGGTGACGGAGAGCGTGGACTCCTCGTGGGTGGCCTCGGCCAGGTGCTCCCACAGGACGGCGTCCGCGCCCTCGCCCGGCGCCTCCTCCTCCGCCTTGTCGGCGCGCTTGGACAGCGACAGATCGATGTTCTCGACGGCGATCGAGCCGTAGGTGTCCACGCCCAGCGCCCGCAACTCGCCCAGCAGGGCGTCGCCCGCCTCGCGCGCCACATCGACCAGCACCACGTCCCCCGCCGGGTTGCGCGCGACACCGGGCATGACCACGAGGTGGGTGGTGCCCACCGTGTGCTCCACGGTGCGCACCACCTCGTCGGTGCGGTCGGCCGGGACGATCAGCCGCAGATGCAGCACGGTCATGCTCCCGTTCGGGTCTCAGAGGTTCGGGTCTCAGAGGTTCGGGTCGGTCTCAGAGTTTGCGCAGGGACAGCCGCTGGACCTTGTGGTCCGGGCCCTTGCGGAGCACCAGCGTGGCGCGGCCACGGGTGGGCGCCACGTTCTGCTGCAGATTGGGCCGGTTGATGGTGCGCCACATCATCCGGGCGTAGTCCAGCGCCTCGTCCTCGGAGACCTGGGTGTACTTGCGGAAGTACGAGGACGGGTCCTGGAAGGCCGTCTCGCGCAGCTTGCGGAAACGGCCCAGGTACCAGCGCTCGATGTCCTCGCCGCGGGCGTCCACGTACACGCTGAAGTCGAAGAAGTCCGCGAGGCCGACGCGCGTGAGGCCGTCGTTGCCGGGCAGCGCGGGCTGGAGCACGTTCAGCCCCTCGACGATCAGGATGTCGGGGCGGCGTACGGTCAGCCGCTCGCCCGGCACGATGTCGTAGATGAGGTGGGAGTAGACGGGCGCCGAGACCTCCTCCTTGCCCGCCTTCACATCCGCGACGAACCGGGTCAGGGCCCTGCGGTCGTACGACTCGGGGAAGCCCTTACGGGACATCAGGCCGCGCCGGTGCAGCTCGGCGTTGGGGTGCAGAAAGCCGTCGGTGGTGATCAGCTCGACGCGCGGATGCTCGGGCCAGCGGGCCAGCAGCGCCTGGAGCAGCCGGGCGGTGGTGGACTTGCCGACCGCGACGCTGCCCGCCACGCCGATGACGAAGGGCGTACCGGGCTGGGTGCCGTTGCCCTTCTTGGTGTCGCCGAGGAAGGTGTTGAGCGCGCCGCGCAGACTGCCGGTGGCGGCCACGTACAGATTCAGCAGCCGGGAGAGCGGGAGGTAGACGTCCCGTACCTCGTCGAGGTCGATGACATCGCCGAGGCCGCGGAGCCGCTCGACCTCCTCGGCGGTGAGCGGCAGCGGGGTCTTGTCCCGCAGCGCGCTCCACTCGGCGCGGGACAGATCCACGTACGGGCTCGGCTCGGGCCGCCGTGGAGTGCGGGGAGGGTGCTGGGGGTGCTGGGGGTGTGAGTCGTGCTCCGGGTGCGCGGGGTGCGCGTCCTGCGCGGGAGACGTGATCATCCTCTCATTGTCGGGGCTCGGCGCGGGCGTGTGGGGGCGGGCGGAGCGTGGGGTCCATCACGCGTGGCGTTCGCGTGGCGTTCACTACATACGGCTTTCGGTCAGCCGAGCAGGACGCCGCCCTTCGTGGTCGCCGGGACGGTCCGGGAGGTGTCGGGCGCGGTGACCTTCACCGGCTTCCCGAACGCGGACAGCGTCACCGTGGTCGTGACGGACACCGTCGCCATGCGGTAGGTCATCTTCAGCCGCACCAGCCGGCCCTGGCGGTCCACCCAGGCGTCGGCGAACACCGGCAGGTCGGTGCCCTGAAGATCCCGCATCTTCTCGGCGCCCTTCCGGGGCTTGCCGGCGAGGCGCAGGGTGAGGGTGGCGTGGTCGATCGAGCCGCGGTACCGGGTGGTGAGGGCTCCGCCGACGGTCTCGTTGGTGCTGAACCGCTCCGCCTTGCGCATCGCGGAGATCTGGCGGAGATAGTGCTCGGGGTCGTTGAGCGGGGCGCGGAGCAGATAGTGGGCCTCGACCTTGTCGCGCGCGACCGAGCCCCAGGTGCCGTCGTCCGTGCCCTGGATCTGGCTGAGGTAGATGGTGTCGCCGTCGAAGATCTCGTCGACGTGGTCGATCGCGCCCCCGGGGAAGTCCACCGACAGCTTTCCCTTGTCCTTGGCCAGGTCGAAGGGGCCGTCGACGGAGATGGTGTACCGGGTCTCCCCTTCGGCGATCGCCACGGTCTCGTGGATGTCGGCGCTCGTGCCGCGGACCTTCGCCACGGCGGCGCGGACGGCTTCGGTGGCCGTCTTTCCGGGGTCCTTCTTCGCGGCGGACTTCGTATCGTCCTGCTCGTCGGAGGAGCATCCGGTGGCGAGTGCGAGCAGCGCGGTCGCGGTGGCGCAGGCTCTGAGGGCATGGGTGGTGGCGCGGCGCAAGATTCCCCCCTGAAAGATGAGATGGGCGGCCTCCCGGCCGCCCATGCGCATTATGCATCGCCTATACATCGCCTACGCACCGCCGTGGATGCCGGACGTGCGACGGATGACCGGCAGGTGGCGGATTGCGGGTGGGGGGTGGCTCGCGGGTGCGGCCACGGGCCGTACGCTGCACTGCATGTGCGGAATCGTTGGTTATGTGGGAGGGCAGTCCGCCCTCGATGTCGTCCTCGCCGGGCTGAAGCGGCTCGAATACCGCGGCTATGACTCGGCGGGCGTCGCCGTGCTCGCCGACGGTGGGCTGGCCGCGGCCAAGAAGGCCGGCAAGCTCGCCAACCTGGAGAAGGAGCTCGCGGACCGCCCGCTGCCCAGCGGTGGTACCGGCATCGGCCACACCCGCTGGGCCACCCACGGCGGCCCGACGGACGCCAACGCCCATCCGCACCTGGACAACGCGGGCCGGGTGTCCGTCGTCCACAACGGCATCATCGAGAACTTCGCCGCGCTCCGCGCCGAGCTGGCCGAGCGCGGCCACGAGCTGGCCTCCGAGACCGACACCGAGGTCGTGGCGCATCTGCTCGCCGAGTCCTTCTCCTCGTGCGGCGACCTCGCCGAGGCGATGCGGCAGGTCTGCCGCCGGCTGGAGGGCGCCTTCACGCTGGTCGCGGTGCACGCGGACGCGCCCGATGTGGTGGTCGGCGCGCGCCGCAACTCGCCGCTGGTCGTCGGCGTCGGCGAGGACGAGGCGTTTCTTGCCTCCGATGTGGCCGCGTTCATCGCCCACACCCGCGAGGCCATCGAGCTCGGCCAGGACCAGGTCGTCGAGGCGCGCCGGGACGGTGTGACGGTCACGGACTTCGACGGGGCGCCCGCGGAGGTCCGTACGTACCACGTGGACTGGGACGCCTCCGCCGCCGAGAAGGGCGGCTACGACTACTTCATGCTCAAGGAGATCGCCGAGCAGCCGAAGGCCGTCGCCGACACGCTGCTGGGGCGGATCGACGTGGCGGGGAACCTGACGCTGGACGAGGTCCGGATCCCGGCGTCGGTGCTGCGCGAGGTCGACAAGGTCGTCATCGTGGCCTGCGGCACCGCCTACCACGCGGGGATGATCGCGAAGTACGCCATCGAGCACTGGACCCGTATCCCCTGCGAGACCGAGCTGGCCAGCGAGTTCCGCTACCGTGACCCGATCCTGGACCGGCGGACGCTGGTGATCGCCATCTCGCAGTCCGGCGAGACCATGGACACGCTGATGGCCCTGCGGCACGCGCGGGAACAGGGCGCGAAGGTGCTCGCCATCTGCAACACCAACGGCTCCACGATTCCGCGCGAGTCCGACGCCGTGCTGTACACCCACGCCGGGCCCGAGGTCGCGGTCGCCTCCACCAAGGCGTTCCTCACCCAGCTGGTGGCCTGCTACCTGGTGGCGCTGTACCTGGGGCAGGTGCGCGGCACCAAGTGGGGCGACGAGATCCAGTCCGTGATCCGCGAGCTGTCCGAGATGGGCACCCAGGTCGAGCAGGTGCTGGAGACCATGGAGCCGGTGCGGGAGCTGGCGCGGACGCTGGCGGACAAGAACACCGTGCTGTTCCTGGGCCGCCACGTCGGCTTCCCGGTAGCCCTGGAGGGCGCGCTCAAGCTCAAGGAACTCGCTTATATGCACGCCGAGGGCTTCGCGGCCGGTGAGCTCAAGCACGGGCCGATCGCGCTGATCGAGGAGGACCTGCCGGTCGTGGTGGTGGTGCCCTCGCCGCGTGGCCGGTCCGTCCTGCACGACAAGATCGTCTCCAATATCCAGGAGATCCGGGCGCGCGGCGCCCGGACGATCGTCATCGCCGAGCGCGGCGATACGACGGTGGCCCCGTACGCGGACCACCTGATCGAGATCCCCGCCACCCCGACCCTGCTGCAGCCCCTGGTCGCGACCGTGCCGCTGCAGGTCTTCGCATGCGAACTGGCCACGGCGCGCGGCAACGAGGTCGACCAGCCGCGCAACCTGGCCAAGTCGGTGACCGTGGAGTGAGCGGTGACTGTGGGGTTCGTGGGGTTCGTGGCGACCGTGGAGTGAGCGGCCGATGATCATCGGGGTCGGCATCGACGTGGCCGAGATCGACCGCTTCGACGATGCGCTGCGGCGCACGCCGGGGATGGCCGACCGGCTGTTCGTCCCGTCC
This sequence comes from Streptomyces sp. NPDC000941, assembly GCF_053599555.1. NCBI lineage: Bacteria > Bacillati > Actinomycetota > Actinomycetes > Kitasatosporales > Streptomycetaceae > Streptomyces > Streptomyces sp. NPDC000941. The sequence goes on along the minus strand of NZ_JBSFMM010000093.1, from coordinate 37,320 downwards.
GAGCTGACCCTGCCGAGCGGCGAGCGGCGCGGGATCGCGTCGCTCGCCGCCCGGTTCGCGGCCAAGGAAGCCCTGGCCAAGGCGCTGGGCGCACCCGGCGGGCTGCGCTGGACCGACGCGGAGGTGGAGACGGAGGCCAGCGGGCAGCCACGGCTGACGGTGCGCGGGACGGTGGCGGCGCGGGCGGCGGAGCTGGGCGTACGGGCGTGGCATGTGTCGCTCAGCCATGATGCGGGGGTCGCGTCGGCGGTGGTGATCGCGGAGGGGTGAGCGGTTGCCCTGCGGGTGTGTGGGGGTGCGCCTCGGGTGCGTGGTGGGTGCCGGGGGCGTGGCCTCCGGGGCTGTCACCCTGGACCGCATATTTACGGCGCCGGTGCCCGGAAGCGCGGAGTGGGCCGGAACTTGGCGCCACAAATACACGTAAGCGTCCAGGGCGCCACCCCTGCACCCCCACCCCCTCCCGCCGCTCGGCGGCTCTCCGCCGGTGGCCCCTATGACAACGTGTCGGCGACCACGGATGCCGCTTCCGCGAGCAGCCTGTCGTCGGGTTCGGCGTCCTTCTTGCCGCGGTGCGACAGGATCGCGATCACGATGGGGGCCGAGTCCGGGGGCCAGACCACGGCGATGTCGTTACGGCCCCCGTAGTAGCTGCCGGTTCCGGTCTTGTCGCCGACCACCCAGCCCTTGGGCACACCGGCCCTGATGACCTTGTCGCCTGTCGTGTTGGTCCGCAGCCATGTGGTGAGCTGCGCGCGTTCGCCCTTGGCGAGGACGTCCCCGAGGACAAACGCGCGCAGGTCTTTCGCGAACGCCCGCGGCGTCGTGGTGTCCCGTAGCTCGCCCGGCACCCATTCGCTCAGATCCGGCTCGGGGCGATCCATCCGGGTGACGTCGTCGCCCAGCTTCTCGAGTGTGGCGTCGAGGGCCTTGGGCCCGCCGAGTTCCTTGAGGATCAGGTTGGCCGCGGCGTTGTCGCTGTAGCGGACGGCGGCGTCGCACAGCTCGCCCAGGGTCATCCCGGTGTCCACGTGCTTTTCGGTCACCGGGGAGTTGGCGACCAGCACGTCCTTGGAGTACGTGATTTTTCGGTCCATCCCGCTGAGCGAGAACTTCTTCAGGGCGGCACCGGCCGCCATCGCCTTGAAGGTGGAGTTGTAGGCGAAGCGCTCGCCGTCGTTGTACGCCACCTCCCGGCCGGTGCCCGTATCGATGGCGTAGACGCCCAGGCGCGCGTCGAACTTGCGCTCAAGGTCCTTGAATTCGCCGATGTACGGCTTCGCGGGAGAGGCCGCCTTTTTGGCCGGCGGCGGCGATGAGTCCGCGGAATCGCCCTGGCCGCAAGCCGCGAGCGGGACGAGGGTGAGCGTGGCGAGCACACCGCGAAGGGCGCGCCGGGCACGGGTGTGCCACATGTTCCATACCTCCTGGTTGGCGACAGGACGACTGCGAGCACCCTCGCCTCCCCACGGCTATGCGGTCCAATACGCTTGAGTGGCCTTTCATGCTGATACGACATAGGGGTTGGGCGCCGTGGATCTGGTGGGAGCGTGTCGCGCGTTCGTCAGCGTGAGCGAGCGCGGCAGTTTCACCGTCGGAGCGGCCGCCGCCCGGATGTCCCAGCCGGTGGCCAGCCGCCGTATCGCCGCCCTGGAGGAGCGCTTCGGTGAGCAGCTGTTCGAGCGCACCTCGCGGCGGGCCGTCCTCACGCCCTTCGGCCGCGACATGCTGCCAACGGCCCGTCAGCTCGTCCTGGCCGCAGACGTACTGGAACACGAGGCGGCCACCGCCAAGCGCAAACCGTGGCGGCTGGCGGTGCCCGGGATCTGCTCCACCGTCGACCTCGCCCGCCTGGTCGCCGACGCGCGGGCGCACGGCGTCACTCTCGAACTCCGCGTCGGCCCGCCGCCGCGGCGGCTGGAGCTCATCCACTCCCAACAGGTACGCGCAGCCCTGCTCCCCGTACCGCCGGACGAGGCGACATGGTCCGTACCGCTCGGACTGGCCGGCGCCCAGGACCCCGGCGTGACCCGCGTCTACCTCGACACCCTTCGGATGGGCCGGGCCGACCCCGAACCGGCCCGCCGTATCTGGATCCAGCCCGAGGACGACGCCCCGCACCTCCGCGACCCCCTGACGAGGCTGCGCGACGCCCTCGGCCTGCGGCCCGTACAACTCGCCGTCGCCACCGACCTCACCACCGCTGCGGCGGAAGTGCTGTGCTCGCGCGACCTGTTGCTGTGCTCGCCCGCGCAGGCCCGGGAACTCTCCTTGAGCTGGCGCCCCCTCGGAGACATCACGCTCACCCGGGGGTACGCCCTCACCGCCGCCGGCGACGCACAGCAGATACGGGAGCGCCTGGGTGACGCGATCGCACGCTGCCTGGGGGCTGAGGGGACGGTCGCATGACCGAGGCGCTGCTCCGCGAGATGCGCGGGCGACTGCACGACGGTGGCCTGCGCGGGTATCTCCTCGTACGGGATCTGCACACCGGCGAAGAGCTGGGCATCGATCCGGATGTCCAGCTGCCGTCCGCGTCCCTGGTCAAGGTTCCGCTCGCGCTGGCGACGGCGGAGCGCATCCGGCGTGGCGAGCTCGACGGAGCCACGATGCTCGACGTGCGACCCGGGCGGATCACCACGCCCGGCCCGACCGGGCTGAGCCGATTCCGCCACCCCGCCCGGATCGCGATCGACGACCTGCTCTATCTGTCCACCTGCATCAGCGACGGAGCGGCCGCCGACGCGCTGTTCGACCTCACCCCGCCCGCCCAGGTCTCGGACCTGCTCCACGAGCTCGACCTCCACGGCATCACCGTCCGGCACATCACGGACGAGCTGAGTGACACGCCCGTGGAACGCTTCGACACCACACAGGCACATCTCGCCCACGCCCTCGCCATCGACGCCGGCACCCACGGCCGTGGACACCGGGTGCCACAGCTCGACACCACCCGCGCCAACACCGGCAGCGCACGCGCCTGGGCCGAACTGCTCCAGGCGCTGTGGACGCCGTCGACGATCCACCCGGACGTAGCCGAGCGCGTGCGCGGCCTCATGGCCCACAACGTGCTACGCCACCGCCTCGCCCCGGACTTCGGCTCCGACGCCACCACCTGGTCCTCCAAGACCGGCACCCTCCTCAACCTCCGCCACGAAATCGGCGTCGTCGAGCACTCCGACGGCCAGGCCTTCGCCATCGCCGTCCTGACCGAGTCCCTCGTCCCCGCCATCACCCAGCCCGGCGCCGAGGCCCTGATGGCCCAGGTCGCCCGGACGCTCCGCGACCACCTGCGGCAGCTGTAGGCGCGCTGGTTGAGCAATATCGTCGGCAGCCGCGCGAATGGTGCGGACTGTTTCGGGGGTGTGGCGTGTACAGCTTCTACCTGTTCGAGGGCTCCTGCTGGCAAGGCGGCGGCGGTTGGGAGCACCTTGAGGTGTGCAACAACCTCGAAGAGCTCGACGCCTCGGTCGCGTACTACGTGCGCACGGGTTCGTGGGCGGCCGGCCATACGTTCGTGGTCAGGGTGTATCGCCAGGGCGAGCTGCTGGTCGAAAGGGAGCTTGAGCGGTTCCTGACGGTGAAGGTCCCCGGGCTGACGGCGATGCGGTCCGCCGAGGACGGGCGAGCGAGTGGTGGCGTACCGGAGCCCGGTGGGCCGTACGACGGCATGGACGGAGACGCCGTCTGGGAAGTGCTGCCCCAGGAGATGTACGAGATCGCGTCGGAATCCCCCGAGGCCATTGAGGTGACCGTCGACTGGGATGGCGTTGCCCTGCCGGAACTGGTCTCTCCGGTGCTGCCGACCGGGGTTGGCGTCACGCTCGACGGGCGCGAGTTGCGGTACGGCCGCAACTCGACGCTGGACGAATCCATCTGAGCTCCAGTCGAGGTGAGACATGGGCGTTCAGAGGTTTTCGCTCGACCTGTGGGAGGGCCTGGTCTGGGATGGGCCCGTTCACATACGACGCCGAGGCGAACATGGCGTACATCTACCTTGTCGAGGAGATCGGTCCAGGCGAAGCCGTCCGTCAGGAAATCGCTGGGGACGACATGACCGCAGTGCTCGATTTCGACGCGCAGGGACGGCTTCTGGGCGTCGAACTTTTCGACGCCAGGAGCCGGTTGCACCCCGATCTCATGGCCATCGCCGAGAAAATCGGGTGAGCCGCGCCCGCCCCCGGCTAACGCTGGGAGGTGTCCCCTGCACCAGACGCCGCTCGCGGCCGGAGCCCTCTTTGACGACGGACCCTAGAACAGTTTCACGTCCGTGCAGCCATGCCGGGCCGCGGACCGCTCCGCAAACTGCCGCAACGCTTCGCGGACGTACCCACGCTGCGGCTCGGGGTCATGGTCGTAGTCGCGGTAGTCGACCACGAAGACCGCCTGCCGCGGTGAGCCGGGGCAAGCCGCCTCGGCCCGGAAGAGGAAGTCCGTCCGCAGCGGCTTGGTCACCACCGAGTCGAGCTCCCTGCCGGTCTGCGTCTTCATGCGCTGGTCGTCCGCGAAGGTGCCGTAGTAGGAGGACAGACGGAACAGGGCCTCGCCCTTGGCGTCGATCAGCAGGCAATCTTCCACGGGCGCGCGACCTGCGGCCGTCTCATGAGCACGCGTGATCACCGAGCCCGGCTTGATGCCCGCGCATGTGCCGCCCGCCTCGGCGAGTGGTGGCGCCTCCCGGTACTTCGGCTTCCCGGAGTCGAGCGGCCCCACTCGCTGTACGCGGCTGCCGAAGCGGGCGTCGCAGCCGTACTCGCGAGCGGCGGCCTGCGCGGTCCGCGTCGCGAACCGGGCCAGCCGTACCCGTTGTGCCGCCTCTTCGTACGGCCGCGAACCCCAGCTGTGCACGAACAGCGTCAGGCTGTCTCCGGCGCGCGGACCGTCCGTGTTCCGGCAGTCGAGGACCACGGTGGTCGCGGCGCCATCGCCCGCGAGGTTCACCATGCCCGACCATCCCGCGCCGATCGGCACCGGGACCGTGGTGGTGAAGGAGCCGGGGTCCCGCCCGGACTCGATGTGCGGGCCCCACGCCTGGGACCGCCATTCCATCCGGACCACGGCCCGCTGCTGGTACCCGCCCGGACCGTCGAGCCAGCAGATGACAGGCGGGCCGGACCCATTCCGGTACTTCTCTCCGGCCGTTCTGTCGACCGCTCTGTGCTTGGTATCGCCGCTGACGTCGTCGGTGCCGAGCAACGCCCGTACCTCCCCGACGGCCACCGTGCCGTCGCACGCGTCGGCCACGGACTTCTCGTCCCGCCAGCGGTCGTAGCCGCCGCTGAAGTAGAACCATCCCGCCGCGCTGACGAGCAGCGCCAGCGCGATGCCGCCGTAGCGCATGGCCCGTCGCCGAATCGGCGTTCCCCGTTTCACCCTGGCACCTTTGCTCGACCTGTCGTGACCGCGCCACGGACGCTAGCAGGCCCCACTCGCTCGTCGGCGACACGCCCGCCCAGCGTCAGAAGGTGACGTCGGCGAGGCGCTGACCTGGCCCGTCGATCGCCTCAGCCCCGCGCGAGAGAACCCCCTGACGTCTGTCAGCGTCTGCCCTCTCACAAGATCACTGACGAGGCCTCACCAGGTGAGAGCGAGCCGATGTGACGCCGACCGATAGTTGGCCATCGCCCCGTTTCGACTGCCCAAGACAGGCCCAAGCGTCTGTCGGAGGCTCAGCCGCTCGTCTGAGTTCGGTGACCGGCGTCACATCCGGCTCCTGTCAGCAATCGGGGCGCCGTCTCGTTCAAGGGGCACGCGAACGAGACAGGAGCAACGCCATGAAGCATCGCATCGTCGTGCTCGGCGCTGGATACGCCGGGGCCTTCGCCGCCGGAAACCTGGCCCGCCGGCTCTCCCACGCCGACACCGGGATCACCGTCGTCAACGCCGTGCCCGACTTCGTTGAGCGGATGCGGCTCCATCAGCTCGCGATCGGCCAGAACCTGGCGTTCCGCAAGCTCACCGACGTATTCGCGGGCACCGGGGTGCGGCTGCGCCTGGCGCGCGTCACCGGCGTCGACCCCGAGCGCAGGACCGTCGCCGTGACCGGCGAGGACGGCGATGGCGAGCTCGCTTACGACACGCTTCTCTACGCGCTCGGCAGCTCCGTCGCCCACCATGGCGTCCCCGGCGTGGCCGAGTACGCCTTCGATGTGACCGGCCGGTCCTCGGCGCTGCGTCTGCGCGAGCGCCTGGCCGGTCTGGGCGAGGGCGGGGCCGTGCTGGTCGTCGGTGAGGGGCTGACCGGCATCGAGACCGCCACCGAGTTCGCCGAGTCGCGGCCCGACCTCTCGGTCGCGCTCGCCGCCCGCGGCGAGTTGGGCGCCTGGCTCTCGCCGAAGGCCCGCCGTCACCTGCGCCAGGCATTCGACCGGCTCAACATCACCGTCCACGAGCACACCGGCATCGAAGCTGTCGAGCCGACGCGGGCGATCGCCGCCGGCGGTACGTCCATCGCGGCCGACGTGACTGTGTGGTCGGCCGGGTTCGCCGTGCACCCCATCGCGGCCGCCAGCGGCCTGGAGGTCGCCGAGACCGGCCAGATCGTCGTCGACCGCACCATGCGCTCGGTCTCGCACCCGGACGTCTACGCCGCCGGTGACTGCGCCTACGCGATCGGCGAGAACGGCCGGCCGCTGCCGATGTCCTGCGCCTCGGCCGGCTTCACCAACATGCAGGCGACCGCCGCGATCATCGCGCGCCTGACGGGCAGCGAGGTCCCGGCCACCGGGCTGAAGTACCACGGCAACCACATCAGCCTCGGGCGGCGAGACGCGATCTTCCAGATGGTGGACGGGGACGTCCAGCCGAAGTCCTGGTACCTGGGCGGCCGGACCGCCGCGCGCCTCAAGTCGGGCGTGCTCAAGGGGGCCGGGTGGGGCATCGCCCACCCGACCTTCGGTATGCCGAGGCGCAAGCGCCGCCTGGCCACCGCGCCTGACCGGGCCGGTGTGAGAGCCGCCGCATAGGCTGCTCCGCATGGACAGCGCGGCCATCGATCGGTTCGAGGCCAGCCGGGGTCGGCTGGCCTCGCTCGCGTACCGTCTGCTCGGCTCGGCGGCCGACGCCGAGGACGCCGTGCAGGACACGTTCCTGCGCTGGCAGGCCGCAGACCGCGAACGGGTCGAGGTGCCGGAGGCGTGGCTGACCAAGGTCGTCACCAATCTCTGCCTCGACCGGCTCCGCTCGGCGCAGGCGCGCCACGAGCGCGCGGCCGGTGCCTGGCTGCCCGAGCCGCTCCTCGAGGGCGACCCGATGCTCGGCCCGGCCGACACCTTCGAGCAGCGCGAATCGGTGTCCTTGGCCGTACTGACCCTCTTGGAGCGCCTCTCGCCGGTCGAGCGGGCCGCTTACGTCCTGCGTGAGGCCTTCTCGTACTCCCACGCCGAGATCGCCGGGATCCTCGACATCACCGAGTCCGCGAGCCAGCAGCATGTCCACCGGGCCCGACGCCGGGTCGCCGCCGAGCGCCGCGGTGGCGACGAGGTGGACCCCGCGTCCGCGCGCCGGGTCGTCGAGGAGTTCCTCGCCGCCGCCGCGTCGGGGCGCACCGAACGGCTGGTGGCGCTGCTCACCGACGACGTGACGGCGGTCTCGGACGGCGCCGGACTGGCCAGGCGGCTGCTGCGGTACAAGACGCGCGAGCGCGTCGCCTCCTACGTGCGGGCCGGCTTCAAGCCCACGCCGGCGAAGCAGCGGCTGGCCGGAGGCTCTCCCGCGTTCCACATTGCGCTGGTCAACGGCTCCCCGGCCGTCCTCGCCGTGGTCGACGACCGGGTCGTGGGCGCCGTGGCGTTCGAAGTCAGCGACAGCAAGGTCGCGTCCCTGCGCGGCATCGCCGCCGCGGACCGGCTCGCGCGCCTCAATGAGGCCTGGCGGCAGCACGAACCCGAAGCACCGGTCATCAACGCATGGTGACCAGATCCACCGGAAACCAGTGACCTGAGGCGGAGCGAGGACGGCCCCCCTTCGGCCCCCGCGCTGCACAGCAGCACAGGGCCGAAGCACGTCGGTCTCCTGAGTCAGACTCGGCCATGCGGTTCGGGTCCCCGATGGCCAACTACGAATCGTCACGAAGGGCCGACCAGGGCGGATCCGAGCGCCCCTGGCCACCTATCGCTCGAAGTCACAGCTGACGGACAACGGCCGCCGGCAAGCCCTACTGCTAGGCGAACGCCTACCGGCCTTCTACTGCCGCGTGGATGGCGTCGTCCATCTGCCACCAGGAGAGTGTGAAGCCTTCCTCGGCGGGAGTGAGTGCTTGCGGCCCGCAGGTGAGGTGCCCGGCGTCGAAGAGGTGCACACGCGCCACCAAGGCGAAGGCGATGGCGTAGGGGCCCAGTGAGCGTCACTGCTGGGCGGTCATGAGGTTCCTCGGCTGTCCTCGGGCGCGGGGCTCTCGTCTTCGCTGTAGTCAGGCAGGCGCCTGCCCCTGCTCTCGGCTACTCGCAGCGCGTCGTGCAGCGCCTCGCACAGCCGCTGCGCGAGGAAGCGGAGCTCTGCGGCGTTTGCCTTGCGGTCGTCCAGCAGCGCGTGGGCGTGACCGAGGAGTTCTGTTCCCATGGACAGTTGCAGTGCCTCGATCTGGTCCGCTCGTCGGTTCAGAAGACTGTTGCCGTTGTCCGAGGACAGGTAGCAGGGCCTGCCCTCTGGGTTACGGCGCCGACGGGTCGTATGAGCGGCGGAAACCGTACTCACTCGTTCGAGGACACGGGCCATAAGGTGGTTCATGTTCATCAGCTCCCATCAGCTGGTGGGCCACGCCCCCGGACGTCGCACAACGTCGCGGGGGTCTTGCACCTGTGCCCACCAGTGCAGCGCGTCGGCGGGAGTCGTGGGCCGTTCGCGACCGGACGTTTGGGCGGACGTTTTCTCCTGACGGCGCATCCCTGATGTCGCTACGCTGAGTGTGCGGTCGTGCGCGTGGGGAGAGGTTGATGGCGGACAGCGGCGTCAGCAGGCTTGCGGGGTTGCGCAAGGCGGCGGGGTATACCCAAGTGACCTTCGTTGCCGCGTTCGTCCGCGAGGCCGCCCGGCTGTGCATCGACGCCTCGTTGAGCGTCCGCCAATTCCGGCGTTGGGAGCGCGAATCCCCTCCGCCGTTACCGCACCCGGGTCAACAGGCCGTGCTTGAAGCCATGTTCGGCCTTCCGCTCGCGGCGATGGGATTTGAAGTCCCTTCCCATAGGCGCATGACCGCCGAGTGGATCGGCGACGATGAAGAGGTGAGACGTCGAACATTCGTCACAGGATCAGGGGCGATCGCGGCATCGGCGATCCTCCCGAACCAGCACGGCCCCCGTATTGGCGCCAGTGAAGTGGCGGCGTTCCGCGCCCGGCTGGTCGAGCTCTATACCGTGGATCATCGCTCGGGAGGCGTTCCCGCGAAGGCGCGAGCCCGGCGGCTTGAGCAGTACATCACGCGTGCCCTGAGTCATAGCGTCTATACCAGCGGGGTCGGCCGGGATCTTCAGGCCATGCTTTCCGAGCTGCACAGCAATCAAGCCTGGTACGGCTATGACGGCGGGCCGATCGGGGAGGCACGCGCCGCCGCCGTGGAGGCATTGACCGCCGCCCAACTCATCGGTGACGGTCTCTTGCAGCTTTCTGCGTTGGAAACGCTCGTGTTGATCGACATCAAGGCGGGCCGGTTATGGGAAGCGGCGTCAGCGGTTGAGCATGCGTATGGCCTGGCCGGCAGAAATGGTGCCGGACCGACCGTGTATCTCGTGATCGCTCTTCGCGAGGCCAACGTGGCCACGCATGCTGGGGACACCACCGCCGCCCGGCGGGCACTCAGTCGCGCGCTCTCGTACCAGAGCCGCGCCGACATGGACGTAGAAGTACCGGACTGGGCCCGGTTCGCCGGCCCGATTGAGGTCGACTACGCCACAGCGGACATGTATGTGAGAGCTGGCGAACCACGACGTGCCGTGCCGTTTCTGCGTGCGGCTGTCGATGGTTTGGCAGGCGGTTATGCCCGCAACACAGCCTGGTACCGGTCCAAGCTGGCCAGCACGCTCCTCGACGCTGGTGAGGTCGAGGAGGCGTGCGCCGAGATGGGGATAGTGCTGGACGTCTACGGAGAGGTCGACTCGGACCGCCTCACCCAGCGCATTCACGCTTTCCAGAAGGCAGCCACGGCTATTGACACCGCAGCGGCGCGTGACACTTCCGCGCGCATCCGTGAGTCCACACGAGGAGGCTGTTGATGACCGTGTCGGAGACGATCGTTGTCGAGCGCATGGACGGCCCGGCTGCCGCGCAGGCCGAGGCGGAGTTCAGGCTCGTCTACGCTGAGGCCTTCGCGGAAGAGCCGTACGAGGAGACTCCGGGCTCGGTCGATGCGAACTTCCGGCGGTTCCGCTCACAGGTCCGCAAGGCGACCTTCCGCGGCGCCCTCGCCCGCACAACCGACGGCGAACCCGTCGGCATCGCCTATGGCTATCCGCTCAGCCCGAGCACCGGCTGGTGGGACCGGCTGACCACACCGGTGAGCGACGAGCTGCGCCGCGAGGACGGGCGGCGGACGTTCGGGCTGATGGAGCTCGCCGTACGCGCTCCGTGGCGCCGCCGGCATGTGGCCCGCCGACTGCACGAGGCGGTCCTGGCCGACTCCACCGCGGAACGGGTGTTGCTCAACGCGCGGCCAGATGTCGAGGCGGCACAGGCCGCGTACCGGTCGTGGGGGTACCGCAAGGTGGGGGAAGCGCACCCGTGGGATGGGGCCGACCTGCATGACGTGATGGTGCTGGAGCTGAACGAACTGGGCGGATAGCCGCGAGACGGCAGGAGGGGGTGGGGGTGCAGGGGTGGTGCCCTGGACGCTTACGCATATTTGTGGCGCCAAGTTCCGCCCGGCCCCGCGCTTCTGAGCGTCGGCGCCGTAAATATGCGGTCCAGGGTGACAGCCCCGGAGGCCCCGCCTCCGCACCCACCACGAACAGCAGGCGCACCACCCACACACCCGCACCCAAGCGCGCTCAGCCCAGCAGCACGTTCCGCCAGACCTCCGGCAGGGCCGTCGCCACGTCGTACGCGGCGATGGGCGCGCCGGTGGGGGCCGTGGCGTGGCGGGCGGCCAGGCCGTGGAGGTAGGCGCCGGTGGAGGCGGCGTCGTGGGGGGTCAGGCCGGTGGCGAGGAGGGAGCCGGTGAGGCCGGAGAGGACGTCGCCGCTGCCCGCCGTGGCGAGCCAGCCGGTGCCGGTGGGGTTGACGCGTACGGGGCCCGGGCCGGAGCAGACGAGCGTGGTGGAGCCCTTGAGGAGGACCGTCGCGCCGTAGCGGTTGGCCAGGGCGCGTACGGAGGCCAGGCGGCTTCCTTCCACCTCCTCGCGCGGGACGCCGAGCAGCGCCGCGGCCTCCCCGGCGTGCGGGGTGAGGATCGTGGCGGCGGTGCGGGAGCGCAGGTCGCCGGGCGGGAGGAGGCGGAGGCCGTCGGCGTCGACCAGGACGGGGACGTCGGAGGCGAGGACGTCGGCTAGGGACTGGCGGGCGGCCGCGTCGTCGCCGAGGCCGGGGCCGACCACCCACGCCTGGACGCGGCCCGCCTTGTGGGGCGGGCCGGAGTGGACGAGGGTTTCGGGGAAGCGGGCGATGACCGCCTCGGCGGCCGGGCCGACGTAGCGGACCGCGCCCGCCCCGCCGCGCAGGGCGCCCGCGACGGCGAGGACGGCGGCGCCCGGATAGCGGGCCGAGCCGGCCACGACGCCGACGACGCCGCGGCGGTACTTGTCGCTCTCCGCGTCGGGGCGGGGGAGGAGGGCCGCGATATCGCCGTGTTGCAGGGCCTCGGCGTCGGGGACGGGCGGCAGGTGGGGGGCCAGGCCGATGTCGATCAGGCGCAGCGCGCCCGCGTGTTCATGGGCGGGGTCGATGAGCAGGCCGGGCTTGTAGGTGCCGAAAGTGACGGTCGCGTCGGCGCGTACGGCGGGGCCGCGTACCTCGCCGGTGTCGGCGTCCACACCGCTGGGCAGGTCGACGGCGACCACGGTGCCGCGTACGGCCCGGGTCAGGCGTTCGGCGTCGGGGCGCAGACCGCCCTTGCCGCCGATGCCTACGATTCCGTCCAGGACCAGGTCGGCCTGGGTCAGGGCTTCCTCGGCGGAGGGGGCGTTGGCGGGGAGTGCGCTGCCGCCCGCGTCGCGCAGCGCCCGCAGCCCGCCCGCGTGGGCGCGGTCCGGCGCCAGCAGTACGGCCGTCACCCCGGCCCCGCGGCGGGCGAGGCGGGCACCGGCGTACAGGGCGTCGCCGCCGTTGTCGCCGCTGCCGATCAGGAGGGCCACCCGGGCCCCGTAGACGCGGCCCAGCAGCCCCGCGCAGGCGGCTGCCAGGCCCGCGGCCGCGCGCTGCATGAGCGCTCCTTGGGGCAGCCGCGCCATCAAGTCCCGCTCTGCGGCCCGTACGGTCTCGACGCTGTACGCAATCCTCATGGCGACCAGTTTCCCGGACCCTGCCCACACCCGCTGGGCGCCGCGGGCCTGAGAGACTGGCGCTGATGAACGAGACACCGATGCGTGCCCGTGCCGTGGTCGACCTGGCCGCCCTGCGGGCCAATGTGCGCGCGCTGCGCGCCGCGGCGCCCGGGGCCGAGCTGATGGCCGTGGTCAAGTCGGACGCCTACGGCCACGGCGCGGTGCCGTGTGCGCGCGCCGCGCGCGAGGCGGGTGCGAGCTGGCTGGGCACGGCCACGCCCGAGGAGGCGCTTGCGCTGCGCGCCGCGGGTGACAGGGGCCGGTTGCTGTGCTGGCTGTGGACGCCGGGCGGCCCGTGGCGGGAGGCGATCGAGGCGGACGTCGACGTGTCGCTGAGCGGGATGTGGGCGCTGCGGGAGGCCGTGGCCGCGGCCCGGGCGTGCGGCCGTACCGCGCGCGTCCAGCTGAAGGCGGACACCGGTCTCGGCCGCAACGGCTGCCCGCCCGAGGACTGGCCGGAACTCGTCGCCGCCGCGCGCGCCGCCGAGGCCGAGGGCACGGTCACGGTGACCGGCGTGTGGTCGCACTTCGCCTGCGCGGACGAGCCGGGGCACCCCTCGATCGCCGCGCAGCTGGAGGCGTTCCGGACGCTGCTGGCACAGGCGGAGCGGGTGGGGCTGCGCCCGGAGGTGCGGCATATCGCCAACTCGCCGGCGACGCTGACCCTGCCCGAGTCGCATTTCGACCTCGTACGGACCGGGATCGCGATGTACGGGATCTCGCCGAGCCCCGAGGTCGGCCATCCGGGCGACTTCGGGCTGCGGCCGGTGATGACGCTGGTCGCCTCGCTGGCCTCGGTGAAGCGGGTGCCGGGCGGACACGGCGTGTCGTACGGGCACCGCTACATCACCCCAGGCCCGACCACGCTCGCGCTGGTGCCGGTGGGCTACGCGGACGGGATCCCGCGGCACGCCTCGGGGACCGGTCCGGTCCTGGTCGCGGGAAAGTGGCGGACGGTCGCGGGCACGGTGGCCATGGACCAGTTCGTGGTGGACCTCGGCGGGGACGCCGCGGCGCCGGGGGACGAGGCGGTGCTGTTCGGGCCGGGTGACCGGGGCGAGCCGACCGCGGAGGACTGGGCGCGGGCGGTCGGCTCGATCGCGTACGAGATCGTCACCCGGATCTCGGCGCGTGTGCCGCGCGTTTATGTCGGTCGGACCGAGGGCACAGGGAACTGACCATGGAAGGCGACAGCACGGCAGAGACGGCGGCACGGGTGGCGGCGGGGGCAACGGCCGTGGGGTGGCGTCGCGGTGCGGGGTTCGCGGGCGTCGCGATCGGCGTCGTCGCGGCCGGCGCGGCTGTGGGCGTGGGGCTCGAGCGGCTGACGGTGGGCCGTGGTGTACGGCGCAAGGCGCGTCTTGAGCTGGACGCGGCGGGCCCTTTCGGCACGCTGCGTGGCACCCCCGGTACGGCGATCGCCGACGACGGCACCGAACTGCACTACGAGGTCGAGGACATACAGCCGCAGGCGCCGGCGCGCCGTAAGCGGCTGTTCGGGCGGCGCACCCCCGCCCCGCTCACGGTGATTTTCAGCCATGGCTACTGCCTGGCCCAGGACTCCTGGCACTTCCAGCGGGCGGTGCTGCGCGGGGCGGTCCGGGCCGTCTACTGGGATCAGCGCTGCCATGGCCGGTCCGCGCGCGGCCGGGCCCAGATGGAGGGCGTCCAGGTCACCATCGACCAGCTCGGCCGCGATCTGAAGGCCGTGATCGACGCGGCCGCGCCCGAGGGGCCGCTGGTGCTGGTGGGGCACTCCATGGGCGGTATGACGATGATGGCGCTGGCCGCGCAGTACCCGGAGCTGGTGCGGGAGCGGGTGATCGGCGCGGCCTTCGTGGGTACGTCGTCGGGCAAGCTGAGCGAGGTCAGCTTCGGTCTGCCGGTGGTCGGGGTGAACGCGGTGCGGCGGCTGCTGCCGGGCCTGCTGAAGGCGCTGGGCTGGCAGGCGGAGCTGGTCGAGCGGGGGCGACGGGCCACGGCCGATCTGTTCGCGGGCGTGATCAAGCGCTATTCGTTCGGGTCCAAGGACGTGGACCCGGGCGTCGCGCGGTTCGCGGAGCGGCTGATCGAGGCGACGCCGATCGATGTGGTCGCGGAGTTCTACCCGGCCTTCGTCGAGCACGACAAGGCGGAGGCGCTGCCGGTCTTCGACGAGCTGCCGGTGCTGGTGCTGGCGGGCGACAAGGACCTCATCACCCCGATGGAGCACAGCGAGGCCATCGCGGAGGTGCTGCCCGGCGCGAGTCTGGTGATCGTCGAGGAGGGCGGACACCTGGTGATGCTGGAGCACCCCGAAGAGGTGAACGGACATCTGATCGACCTGCTGGCGCAGGCCGCCGGCACGGACACCACGCGGGCCGCGTCCGGCGGGAGCGGGAACGGCCGACGGCGCTCGGCGCGCGGATAGCTGCCCTGCGGCGCGCGGGCAGCCGCCCCCGTCGACCGGTAGCTGCCCCAGGCACGGGTAGCCGACTTCGGCCAGGGCCCGGGCCCGAGCCGTAACATCGGCCGGTATGGACAACCCGCACGCCGACGACCCGTACGCCGCTGCCCAGCGCATCACCGTCACCTCCCCCGAGCAGATGCGGGACCTGGGGCGCAGGCTCGCCAAACTGCTGCGCCCAGGCGATCTGGTGCTGCTCACCGGCGAGCTGGGCGCGGGCAAGACGACGCTGACGCGCGGTCTGGGGGAAGGGCTCGGGGTGCGCGGGGCGGTCACCTCGCCGACGTTCGTGATCGCGCGCGTCCACCCGCCGCTGGGCGACGGCCCGCCGCTGGTGCACGTGGACGCCTACCGGCTGGGCGGCGGCCTGGACGACATGGAGGACCTGGACCTCGACGTATCGCTGCCGGATTCGGTGATCGCGGTGGAGTGGGGCGAGGGGAAGGTCGAGGGGCTTTCGGAGGACCGGCTGCACGTCGTCATCGAGCGGGCGGTCGGGGACGACGCCGCGGCCGCGCCCGAGGACGTACGGGGTGTGGTGGTGACCGGGGTCGGGCCGCGCTGGGCCGGTGAGGACCTGGCGTCACTGGCGGGCTGAGGGCTAGGCCGGGCCGGGCTGAGGTTCGAGCCGGGCCGAGGGCTGGGCGGCTACAAGATTCCGACAGGCCGTCGGCAAAATGTTGCGCGAGGGGCATCCTCCGTGGTCACATGGGAAGGGAGGGCAGGTTAGGTGTGCCTAAGTCGGCCGCCTGCTGTGCCTGCTCGACCGCCCGAGGACCCTCAGGAGGCATCCATGCCGTCCCAAGAGCCCGCTGCCGAGGCGGGCCGGCGCGATGACCGGCCCCCGACGATGAGGGAGCTGCTGGCGGCCTGCGCGGCGGCGAACGCGGTGTCCACTCCGCCGGTGTCCACTTCACCGGTGTCCACTTCGCCGGAGTCGACTTCGCCGAGCGCGGCGTCCGCGGAGGACTCCGTGTGCGAGGGAGAGGGCGAGCGGCGGCGCGACGCGGCGTAGCCCTTTGGCCTCGGGGAGCGATCGGTCAGGCGATGACGACGACCTTCGTGCCGGCCGGTGCGAACTCCCACATCGCCGTGGCGTCCGCGCGGCTCTCCCGGATGCCGCCGGTCTTCTTCGCCGCGCTCGTGTCGGGGGCCGAGCCGTCGACCGCCGCGCTGAAGCCGAAGACGACTCCGTCTTCCGTGTTGAAGACGACGACGTGTTCGATCTGTACCCCGTCCGAGCCGATCGTGCTCGGCACCCGCGAGGTGACCTGGTACGTCCCCGGGCTCGGGCTCGCCGTGCTGGGGGAGACCTCGAAGGTGCGGGTCGGCTGCTCGTTGGCGCCCACCAGCCACACCCGCCGGTCCTCCAGCGCGTACACCACGCGCAGCCCGGTGCCGGAGTCGCCCGGCAACGCGGTGGACTTCTTCCCGCCGTCCTTGCCCTTGTCCTTACCTTTGCCCTTGGACTTGGAGTCGCCCGCCTGTGAGTCGTGCACGGAGTGGGCGGGGCGGTCGTTGGTGGCCGCGGCCTGGTAAGTGAGGACGCCGACGCCGCCGAGTGCGGCGGCGGTGAGCGCTGCCACGACGGTCCCGGTGCTGCTCCTTGGCACGGCTTGCCACCCTCTCCTCAGGTCCGGATCTCCCTGTCGCCGCGGGCCGGGCCGCGAGGGGGACCGCGGTGGCCGTGAGGACCCGTGAGGACAGGGGGCAAGCCGACCGTAGCACCGGCGCGCGGGTGCGCAGTGTCGTGCGCGCTCTGGCTCGCGCACCGGCTACGCCACGGTCGCGCGCTCCCGCCCGTGCTCCCGCTCCCGTACGGCCGCCGTAGGCTGTCCTCGTGCTGTTGCTCGCGCTTGACACCGCTACCCCCGCCGTCACCGTCGCCCTGCACGACGGCACCGCCGTCCTCGCCGAATCGCGTCAGACCGACGCGCGGCGCCACGGCGAGCTGCTGCTGCCCGCCGTCGACCGGGTGCTCGCCGAGGCGGGCACCGCGCTCGGCGAGGTGACCGATCTGGTCGTGGGCGTCGGGCCCGGGCCGTACACCGGGCTGCGGGTGGGCCTGGTGACGGCGGCCACCTTCGGGGCGGCCCTCGACATCCCCGTGCACGGGCTGTGCACGCTCGACGGGATCGCGTACGCCGCCGGGCAGGCGGGCCTCACCGGTCCCTTCGTCGTGGCCACGGACGCGCGGCGCAAGGAGGTCTACTGGGCGCGGTACGAGGACGCCCGCACCCGCGTGACCGAGCCCGCCGTCGACCGGCCCGCGGACCTCGGGGAGCGGGTCGCCGGGCTGCCGGCGGTCGGCGCGGGCGCCCTGCTCTACCCGGACGCCTTCGGGGACGTACCGGCCGGAATGCCCGAGCACCAGTCGGCGGGGGCGCTGGCGGCGCTGGCCGCCGAGCGGCTCGCGCGCGGCGCGGAGCTGCTGCCCAACCGGCCGCTGTATCTGCGCCGACCCGACGCCCAGGTGCCCGCCAACTACAAGGTGGTCACGCCCCGGTGACCCCCGGCACACCCCGGACCCCGGAGACCCTGGTGGTGCACATCCGCGAGATGCGCTGGTGGGACATCGAGCCCGTGCTCCGGCTCGAAGCGGACCTCTTCCCCGACGACGCCTGGTCGCCCGGCATGTTCTGGTCCGAGCTCGCCCATGCGCGCGGCCCGGCGGCCACCCGCCACTACGTGGTCGCCGAGACGGGCGGCCGGCTGGTCGGCTACGCCGGGCTCGCCGCCGTCGACCGCACCGGGGACGTGCAGACCATCGCCGCAGCCCGCGACCACTGGGGCACCGGGCTCGGCGCCCGGCTGCTGACGAACCTCGTCACGGCCGCCACCGCCTTCGAATGCCGTGAGGTGCTTCTGGAGGTGCGCGTCGACAATCTGCGCGCGCAGCGCCTCTACGAGCGCTTCGGCTTCGAGCCCATCGGCATCCGCAAGGGCTACTACCAGCCCGGGAACGTCGACGCGCTCGTGATGCGACTGCCCAACCAGGCTTCCCCGGCGCCCCCGACCACGTCCGCCGGCCCGCGTCCGGCTTCCGTATCGCCGTCCTCCGTACCAGCAGGCCCCGTACAAGGAACGAAGACCCATGGCTGACGAACCGCTCGTACTCGGCATCGAGACCTCCTGCGACGAGACCGGCGTCGGCATCGTCCGCGGCCACACCCTCCTCGCCGACGCCGTCGCCTCCAGCGTCGACGAGCACGCCCGCTTCGGCGGCGTGGTCCCCGAGGTCGCCAGCCGGGCGCATCTGGAGGCGATGGTCCCCACCATCAAGCGCGCCCTGAAGGAGGCCGGGGTCGCCCCCTCCGACCTGGACGGCATCGCGGTCACCGCCGGGCCCGGGCTCGCGGGCGCGCTGCTGGTCGGCGTCTCGGCCGCGAAGGCGTACGCGTACGCACTGGGCAAGCCGCTCTACGGCGTCAACCACCTCGCCTCGCATATCTGCGTGGACCAGCTGGAACACGGCCCGCTGCCCGAGCCGACGATGGCCCTGCTGGTGAGCGGCGGCCACTCCTCGCTGCTCCTCGCGCCCGACATCACCTCCGACGTCCGCCCGCTCGGCTCGACGATCGACGACGCGGCGGGCGAGGCGTTCGACAAGATCGCCCGCGTGCTGAACCTCGGCTTCCCGGGCGGCCCGGTCATCGACCGCATCGCGCGCGAGGGCGACCCGGACGCGATCGCCTTCCCGCGCGGGCTGACCGGTCCGCGCGACGCCGCGTACGACTTCTCCTTCTCCGGCCTCAAGACCGCTGTGGCCCGCTGGATCGAGGCGAAGCGGGCGGCGGGCGAGGACGTGCCGGTCGCCGATGTCTCGGCCTCCTTCCAGGAGGCGGTCGTGGACGTGCTGACCCGCAAGGCCGTACGCGCCTGCCGGGACGAGGGCGTCGACCACCTGATGATCGGCGGCGGCGTGGCGGCCAACTCCCGGCTGCGCGCGATGGCGGAGCGCCGCTGCGAGGACGCGGGCATCACGCTGCGCGTGCCCAGGCCCAAGCTGTGCACGGACAACGGCGCGATGGTCGCGGCGATGGGCGCCGAGATGGTGGCGCGCGGGCGGGCCGCGTCGTCCTGGGGCCTGTCGGCGGACTCCTCGCTGCCGGTGACCGATCCGCACGTCCCGGCCCCCGCCGGGCACGATCACGATCACGATCACGAACACGTACATGACCACGTACATGACCACGATCACGTGCACGAGCTGAGCCGGAAGAACCTCTACGCATGACCGTCGCCCTGATGTGGGAGGCGCGGGCCGTCGACGGCGGCGGCGAGCGGCTGCTGTCCTGGGCCCGCCGCCAGGAGCTCGACCCCGCGCCGCTGCGCCGCGAGACCTTCCGCGCCCCCGTGGACCGCGTGCTGGTCATCACCTGGTGGGACGCCCCGTACGACGCCGAGCTGCCCGAACTGCCCGAGCCCGGGGAGGACTTGGTGTGCCGGGCCGTGCACCGCTGGCGGTTCGAGTCGGTCGCGTACGACGGTCCGGTCGGGTCGGCCGCGCCCGTCGAGCCCGTCTCGCCCGAGGTGTGAGCCGCGTGCCGGGTTCCAGCCTTCCGTCCCCGCCCGACCCCGACTCGGACAGACCCTCCCCGCCGCCCGATCCCGCCGAGCGGGCAGAGGTGCTGCGGGAGTTGGTCCCGTCGTATCTGGCGCGGCGGCGGGCGCTGCTGCTGTGGCTGGCGGCGGGGCTGGTCGCGACGGGGTGGGCGGCGATCTGGGTGGGGTGCCGCTATGTGGTGATGGACGACGTGGTCAGCGTCGTGGTGGGCGCCTTCTTCCTGGCCGTGGCGGTGGGTCTTGTGGTGCCCTCGACGCTGGCCGTGGCCTCCGGCGTCCGTGACGACCTGGAGGCGCGCGAACGGCTGCGCGCCTGGGCCGGGTCGGCGCGGGACCGGGACTCCCTGGCCCGGTGGCACTCCCCGGGCCGCGCTCTCTTCTGGCTGCTGCCGTCCCTCGTGCTGTGCTGCTTCGGCGCGGCCTCGACGGCCGTGGCGGCCGCGGACGGCTCCGCCCGGGCCCTGGGGTTCGCTCTCGTCGCCGCGGGAACGGGAGCGCTGGGGATGGTCAAGGCGGTCGGCTACTACCGCCTGGTCAGCCGCGAACTCACCCCCGCGCCCGAAGAACCTGAGGAGCCCGAAGCGCTCGGAGAGCCCGAAGAGCCCGAAGAGCCCGAAGAGCCCGAAGAGCCCGGGGAGTTCGAAGCGGACCCGGCGGGCGGTCGGCCGGACGACATGCGCTGAGCGCCCGGCCTTGGTGGGCGCCTCTCGGGGAGGCTCAGGCCGCGGGCTCCGGATCGTCGTCGCCGTCAGCGGCTCCCAGGGGGTGCAGCCCATGCTGCCCCTCCGGTGACTTCTGGAGCGCCTGGAACCGCTTCAGCAGGTCCAGATACCGGGGGTCGGGGTCCGCCCCCTGTGCCTTCGTCGCCTCCTCGACGGCGTTCAGCATCTGCCTGATCCGTACCGCGTCCATGCTCACATCGCGCTGCAGCTTCTTGTAGGCGGTGGCCGCGGGCCCCTTCCCGTCCTTGTCGACGGACTCGACCAGGAGGTTCAGCCGTTCGATCTTCGTCTCGACGTAGCTCTGCATCCCCTCCAGGTCTTTGATCAGGCTTGTCAGATCCTGATCCGATACGGACAGTTTTTCTTTGCCCATGCCCCCTGCCACCCTCTCATCCGCCCATTAGCGGGATGATCGTGCCATGGGCGGGGGCCTGCGCGTCCCCGTAGGAGGGATTACGTCGTCAATTGGACGCGCTCGGGCGGCCGAGCAGCCCGTCCACGAGGGCGCGCAGCTGGTCCGCGACGTCGTACGCGTCGGTGATGGCCTGCCAGCGCCCGCCCAGCGCGGCCAGCCGCGGCAGCTCGGAGGCGTCCAGCTCGGAGAGCATGTCGGGGAAGTGGGGCCGCCGTTCCGGATCCTGGGAGCGGCCGGCGAGGGCCGCCTGGAAGGTGAGCGTGCCCAGGACGTAGTGCCACAGGGTGCGGTAGGCGTGCACGGCCTGGCGCTCGTTCAGCCCGCAGGCCATGGCCGAGTCGACGATCTCCTCGACGATCCACAGCGCGTGCCGGTCGGTGAGCTCGCCGAGGCTGAGCACTTCCACCGCCCACGGCAGCTCCCGTAGCGCCTCGTACATGTGGCGGGCCGTCACATACACCCGCTCGCGCGGCTCCTCGGGCAGCTCGGGGCGGGGGAGCGTCTTGGAGACTCCGGTCAGGACGAGGATCAGCAGCTCGTCCTTGTCGCGGACGTGGCGGTAGAGGGCCATCGGCGTGGAGCCGACCTCCTTGGCCAGCCGCCGCATCGACAGGGCCGCCGTGCCCTCCTCCTCGAGGATGCGGCGCGCGGTGCCGACGATCGTCTCCAGTTCCAGCCGACGGGGCCGCCCGCCGCCCCGTCTGCCCTCGGTGCGCGCCCCGCCCGTGCCACCCGCCGTATCGCCTGCCGTATCGCCCGCCGGGTCGCCCGTCTCGCTCGTCACCGCCTCATTGTCCACCCGAGGCATCGCCTTTCGAGTTTGTGTACGCGTATACTAACTGCCCTGGCCTTGGGGACCCGAGAGGGAGGCAGTTCATGAACGACCGTGCGGGACACGCCCGCCTGGTGCTCGCGGTGGCGCTCACCGTGCAATTCGTGGTGGCTCTGGACATGTCGGTGGTCAATGTCGCGCTGCCCGATATGCGCGAAGACCTCGGCTTCACGCCCGACGCCCTGCTGTGGGTCGTCAACGCCTACGCGCTCGCCTTCGGCGGGCTGTTGATGCTCGGCGGGCGGCTCGCCGACATCGTCGGAAGGCGGGCGACGCTGATGGGCGGGCTCGCGCTGTTCGGCGCCGCCAGCCTCGGCGGCGGCCTGGTGGGATCGCCGGGCGCGCTGATCGCCGCCCGCGCGGTCCAGGGCGTCGGCGCGGCGGCGCTCGCGCCGGTGGCCTTCACGCTGATCACCGTGGCCTTCCCGGCGGGGCCCGCGCGCTCCCGGGCGCTGGGGCTGTGGGGCATGGCCGCGGCGGCGGGCGGGGCGGTCGGGGTGCTGGTGGGCGGGTTGCTCACCGAATGGGCGGGCTGGCGCTCCGTGCTGCTGATCAATGTGCCGATCGTCGTCCTCGCGCTGGTGGCGGCACGGACCGCGGTCGAGCCCGACCGGCGTGAGGGCCCGCGGCCGCGGCTCGATGTCGCCGGTGCGCTGCTGGTCACCTGCGGTATGACGGCGCTGGTGTTCGCGCTCGTACGGACCCAGACCTATCCGTGGGGCTCGGCGACGACGCTGGGCACGCTGGGCGCGGCGCTGGTGCTGCTGGCCGCGTTCGTCGTGGTCGAGCGCCGGGTGGAGCGGCCGCTGCTGCGGATCGGGCTGCTGGGGCGGCGGCCGGTGCTGGCCGGGAACCTCTTCGTCCTGCTGCTCTTCTCGGGCCAGTTCGGGGCCTTCTACTTCGCCTCGCTGTACATGCAGCAGATCCTCGGATACGGATCGATCGCGACTGGGGCCGCGTTTCTGCCCTTCTGCGCCGGGAACGTGATCGGGTCGCTCGTCGCCACCCGCGCCGTCGCCCGGCTCGGCGTGCGGACGCTGCTGGTCGGCGGCGGGCTGCTGGGGGCGGCCGGAATGGGCTGGTTCGGGCTGGCGATCGGCGTGGACGGCGGCTTCGCCGACTCGGTGCTCGGCCCGTCGCTGGTCGCGAGCGTCGGCGTCGGCCTGTGCGTCGTCCCGCTCGGGACGGCGGCCACGACGGGCGTGCCGGCGCCGGAGATGGGCATGGCCTCGGGCCTGGTCAACAGCTCGCGGCAGATCGGGGGTTCGCTGGGGCTCGCGGTGCTGGTGACGGTGGCCGCGCATGCGGCGGGCGGTGACGATCCGCGGTCCCTCGCGAGCGGCTACGCCACGGCCTTCGGCGTCTCGGGCACGCTGCTGGCCGTGGCCGCCCTGAGCGCGGCGCTGCTGCTCCCGGGGCGGGCGCGGGGCGAGGAGGCCGCGACGGGCGCCTCGACGGGTGCCTCGGCGGGTGCCGCGAAGGGTGCCTCGACAGGCGTGGCGACAGGCGCGGCGACGGGTGTCCCGGCGGCGCCGGATGCGTCCGGCGTTCTGGGCGGCGACGGCAAGGTCACGGCGGCGCCAGCCGATCGAACTCGCCGGACTTGATGCCGGCGAGGAGCGAACCGAGCTTCGCGGGGGTGGTGATCACGACTCTGTCGGGGTCATCGCTCTCGCGGAGCGCTATGTCATCGCCCATGGAGGCGACCTCGACGCAGGCGTCTCCTTCGCCCTGGCCGGAGTAGGAGGACTTCTGCCAGTTGATGGTGCACATTCCCTTTGCCCGTTGCCTTGCCTGTTGCCTTCATCTGAGGCGTCGCGCGACGGCGCGTACGAGGTCCCGTGACTCCTCGACGGGCAGGGCCACTTCCACGGTGTGGTCCAGGACCCCTCCGTACTTCCGCAGCTGGGACTCCGCGTCCAGGAACATCGAGCCGAGCGCCGAGTCGAACTGCACGGTGTCCAACTGGGGCACGGGCCCCGAGGCATAGGTGACCGTGGAACCGGCGACCGGGAATCCGTCCGTGACGAGCGGGATGACGCGTACGGTGACGTTCTCGCGCTCCGACGCCTCCAGCAGCCGCTCCAGCTGCGCCCGCAGGACCCGTGTCCCGCCGAACCGGGTGTGCAGGGCGGCCTCGTGGATGATGAAGCTGCACAGCGGAGGGGCGTCCCGGTCCAGGATGTCCCGGCGCTTCATCCGGTGGGAGAGCCTGCGGCGCAGTTCCGGCGGTGACCATGGGGGCACGGCCTGGCCCATCACCGCCTGCGCGTACTCCTCTGTCTGCAGCAGCCCCGGGATGTGGATGAGGCCGACTACGCGCAGGCTTGCCGCGTAGTACTCCATTTCGGCCAGGTCGAGTCCACCGGTGGCGATCAGGCCCCGGTAGTCCTCCCACCAACCGCCCTTGCGCTCATGGGTCATGGCGGCGAGGGCGTCGATGTACGCGGTGTCCGGGCAGGCGTAGATGGCGGCGAGGGTGCGTACCCGCTCCTCGCTCACCCCGAACCGGGCCAGTTCCAGATTGGTGATGTGGGTCCGGTTGATGCCGAGCCGGTCGGCGGCCTCCTGGATGCTGAGGCCCGCGTCCTCCCGCATCCTGCGCAGCTCGGTGCCCAACCGCTGTTGCCGGGCGGTTGGGGCGCTCCTGGGTGGCATGTTCCTCCCATACGTGTCACCCTCGCGGGCTATTTGTCGGGGAAATTCAACGAATCCGTAGCACTTGTTTGCAGCGCTGTCCTACGGTAGGTGGTGTCGCCGCTACGAAGCGTTGATCATCGTAACGGTACGCGCACCAACAGCCCCGTCGCAGGGAGTTGACGTTGACATTGGGACCCGACCACGAGCCTGACGACAGTCCTGCGGGCAGTTCGCCCTCCCCGGGCCCCGAAGAGCCGTACGTGTACACGCTGCAGAGCACCCGCCGGGCCACCTCACCCAAGATCTGCCGGGATTTCGTCGCCTGTGTGCTGAACTCCGTGGGCCATGAAGACCTCGTCGAGACCGCGACCGCCTGCACCTCGGAGCTGGCCACCAACGCCTATCTGCACGCCGAGGGCGACTCCCTGATGCTGCGCGTGATGATCGAGCAGCCGCGGCTGCGCATCAGCGTGTACGACGCGAGCAGCGAGCTCCCCACCGGTGCGTATCTCCCGGAGGGCGACCGGATGTACGGGCGCGGCCTGGGGGTGGTCGCGGCGCTGGCCGACGAGTGGGGGACGGCGGACGGGGACCCGGCGGGGATGTACGCCAAGGGCGTCTGGTTCGAGCTGCGGACGAGGGGCGGGGGCGGCGAGCGGGCCTGAGAGGCCGCCGCCCCGGGCCGGGTGCCCTGAAAGCCTGGCCCGGGCTGAAAGCCTGGCCCGGGCGCCTCGGAAGCGAGGTCCTAGACCTGCGCCGGGTGCCCCAGCAGCATCGTCGGGGCGCCGCCGACCCGGGTCAGGAAGACCGTGCAGGAATTCACCCCTTCGAGACGGAGCTTCTTCCGCAGCTCCTCCGGCTCGACCGCCGAGCCGCGCTTCTTCACCGTCAGGACGCCGACCTTCCGCTCGCGCAGCAGCGCCTTGAGCTTCTTGAGGTTGAAGGGCAGCACATCCGTGATCTCGTACGCGTGGGCGTACGGCGTCGGGCGCAGATCGTCCGCCGTGACGTAGGCGATGGTCGGGTCGATGAGACGGCCGCCGATCCGGGCGGCGACGTCCGCGACCAGATGCGCGCGGATCACCGCACCGTCCGGCTCGTACAGCCAGCGGCCGACCGGCCCCGGCTCGGGGTCCGGCAGCAGCGGGGTGCCGAGGAGGGAGTGGTGGTCGGGGAGCAGCGTGGCGCGGCGCATGCCCGGGCGGGCGGTGCCGAACCACAGCAGGGCCTCCTTCACATCGCCGTGGTCCGAGATCCACTCGGCCTCGGCGTCCTCGGGGACCGCCTCGTGCGGGATGCCCGGTGCGACCTTGAGGGCCGCGTGCGGGGCCGTACGGGCGGCCTGAACGGCCCAGGACAGCGGCGGGGAGTACGCCTCGGGGTCGAAGACGCGGCCGCGCCCGCCGCGCCGGGCGGGGTCCACGAAGACCGCGTCGCATCCGGAGGTGTCGGTCTCGGTGACGTCCGCGTGGCGCACCTCGATGAGCTCGGCCAGGCCCAGGGCCTCGGCGTTGGCCTGGACCACCGCGCAGGTCAGCGGGTCCCGGTCGACGGCCAGGACGGGGATGCCCGCGCGGGCGAACGCGACCGCGTCGCCGCCGATGCCGCAGCACAGGTCGGCCACGCGGCGCACGCCGAGCTCGACGAATCGGTCGGCGCGGTAGGCGGCGACGGAGGCGCGGGTGGCCTGTTCCACGCCGTTGGGCGTGAAGTACATGCGGTGGGCGTCGTCGGCGCCGAACTTCGCGGCCGCGCGCTGCCTCAGCCGCGCCTGGGTGAGGGCCGCGGAAACCAGGTCCGCGGGGTGCTCGCGGCGCAGCCGGGTCGCCGTGGCGAGCTCTCGCGCCGGGTCGTAGTCCTGGAGCTCGCGGAGCAGTGCCTGCCCTTCGTCGCGGAGCAGTGAGTCGAAGGCGTCAACGTCCACGTCGCCCATTCTCCTCGCTCCAGCGAGCGCGTTCGCGACACCCGGCCGAAGATCGCTTATGTGATGATGATCAAGCATGGCCTTTCGAGGTGTCTCGTATTGGTCGCGGCCGCGGCTCTGCTCGCGGGCTGCTCGGATGTCGACGGAGCCGGTGCCGGGACCGCGCGGGTGGACAAGGGCTCGGGCGCCGCCGCATCGTCTTCGCCGTCCTTCACGTCGTCGTCCGGGTCGGGGACCCATGCCCCGGGCGCGGGCCACGACTCGCCCCATGCGTCGGACTCGGGCTCCGGTTCCGGCCTGCCCTCGCCCTCCGCCGCGGCTCCGGACGGCTACCACCGCTGGGGGCTCGACGGGCCGCTGGAGACGGCGCCGCCGCCCTCGGCCAAACCGGCCCTCGTACCGCCGGCCGCGGGCGCGCCCGCCGGGCCGCCGATCATCGACCATGTGCCGACCCACGAACCGGTCGTCTTCGTGACCATCGACGACGGCGCCGAGAAGGACCCGGCCTTTCTGCAGCAGGCCCATGACCTGGGGCTGCCGTTCACCGGCTTTCTGACGGACGACGTGGTGGCCGGCGACTACGGCTACTTCGAGCAGCTGCGCCGGCTCGGCAACGGGATGCAGAACCACACGCTCACCCATCCGAGGCTGCCCGATCTGGAGTACGAGCATCAGGTCTACGAGATCTGCGGCCAGCAGGAGAACCTCACCCGCGAGTTCGGCACCCGGCCGTATCTCTTCCGCCCGCCGTACGGGGCGGTCGACGACGACACCGTGCGCGCGGCGGCGGCCTGCGGGGTGCGGGCGCTCGTGATGTGGTCGGCCGAGATGAAGGCCGGCGGTCTTGAGTACGCGGCCGGCGACCGGCTGCACTCCGGCGACATCATCCTGGCCCACTTCCGCGGCCCCGCCCAGCAGGAGGGGCGGACGATGACCGATGTGATGACCTCGCTGCTGCGGGAGATCCAGTCGCAGGGCTTCGCCGTGGCGCGGCTGGAGGACTACCTCTGAGGGGCGCCCGGAGGCCGTCTGAGGGCCGCCTGAGGGCCGCCTGAGGGGCGCTGCCGGGGCGCCCGAGGGGCATCTGAAGGGCGCCGCGTCACCCCGCCGCTTTGGCACTCTGGTTGACTGAGTGCTAACCGCGTCATAATGTCGTGGCTGGCACTCGGCATCGATGAGTGCCAAACACAGCGACGGGCAGGTCCGGCACCCGCGACGACGGATCCACCTGGTCGCCACCTCAGACAGTTAACCCCGTGAGATCTCCGAAGGGGGAGGTCGGATCGTGACGACCGCCAGCTCCAAGGTTGCCATCAAGCCGCTCGAGGACCGCATTGTGGTCCAGCCGCTCGACGCCGAGCAGACCACGGCCTCTGGCCTGGTTATCCCGGACACTGCCAAGGAGAAGCCCCAAGAGGGCGTCGTCCTGGCCGTGGGCCCGGGCCGCTTCGAGGACGGCAACCGTCTCCCGCTCGACGTCTCCGTCGGCGACGTCGTGCTCTACAGCAAGTACGGCGGTACCGAGGTGAAGTACAACGGCGAGGAGTACCTCGTCCTCTCGGCTCGCGACGTCCTCGCGATCATCGAGAAGTAAGTCACCGAAGTTTTGCCTGTGAGCCGCGCCCCGGTACCCCTGTCCATACCGGGGCCGGGGCGCGGTTCGTTCGAGAGGACATACGCAACCCATGGCGAAGATCCTGAAGTTTGACGAGGACGCCCGTCGCGCCCTCGAGCGCGGCGTCAACAAGCTCGCCGACACCGTCAAGGTGACGATCGGCCCCAAGGGCCGCAACGTCGTCATCGACAAGAAGTTCGGCGCCCCGACCATCACCAACGACGGTGTCACCATCGCCCGTGAGGTCGAGGTCGAGGACCCGTACGAGAACCTGGGCGCCCAGCTCGTCAAGGAGGTGGCGACCAAGACCAACGACATCGCGGGCGACGGCACCACCACCGCCACCGTGCTGGCCCAGGCGCTGGTCCGCGAGGGCCTGCGCAACGTGGCCGCCGGCGCCTCCCCGGCCGCCCTGAAGAAGGGCATCGACGCGGCCGTCAAGGCGGTCTCCGACGAGCTGCTGGCCACCGCCCGCCCGATCGACGAGAAGTCCGACATCGCCGCCGTGGCCGCGCTGTCCGCCCAGGACAAGCAGGTCGGCGAGCTCATCGCCGAGGCGATGGACAAGGTCGGCAAGGACGGTGTGATCACCGTCGAGGAGTCCAACACCTTCGGCCTGGAGCTCGACTTCACCGAGGGCATGGCCTTCGACAAGGGCTACCTGTCTCCGTACATGGTCACCGACCAGGAGCGCATGGAGGCCGTCCTCGACGACCCGTACATCCTGATCCACCAGGGCAAGATCGCCTCGATCCAGGACCTGCTGCCGTTGCTGGAGAAGGTCATCCAGGGTGGCAGCAAGCCGCTGCTGATCATCGCCGAGGACGTGGAGGGCGAGGCCCTGTCCACCCTCGTCGTCAACAAGATCCGCGGCACCTTCAACGCCGTCGCGGTGAAGGCCCCCGGCTTCGGCGACCGCCGCAAGGCGATGCTCGGCGACATGGCCGCCCTCACCGGCGCCACCGTCGTCGCCGAGGAGGTCGGCCTCAAGCTCGACCAGGTCGGCCTGGACGTGTTGGGCACCGCCCGCCGGGTGACCATCACCAAGGACGACACCACCATCGTCGACGGTGGCGGCAAGTCCGAGGACGTCACCGGCCGGATCAACCAGATCAAGGCCGAGATCGAGGCCACGGACTCCGACTGGGACCGCGAGAAGCTCCAGGAGCGCCTCGCCAAGCTGGCCGGCGGCGTGTGCGTGATCCGCGTCGGCGCCGCCACCGAGGTGGAGCTCAAGGAGAAGAAGCACCGTCTGGAGGACGCCATCTCCGCGACCCGCGCCGCGGTCGAGGAGGGCATCGTCTCCGGTGGTGGCTCCGCGCTCGTCCACGCCGTGAAGGTGCTGGAGGACAACCTCGGCAAGGAGGGCGACGAGGCCACCGGTGTCGCGGTCGTCCGCCGCGCCGCCGTCGAGCCGCTGCGCTGGATCGCCGAGAACGCGGGCCTTGAGGGCTACGTCATCACCTCCAAGGTGGCCGAGCTCGAGAAGGGCCACGGCTTCAACGCCGCGACCGACGAGTACGGCGACCTGGTGAAGGCCGGCGTCATCGACCCGGTCAAGGTCACCCGCTCCGCCCTGGAGAACGCGGCGTCCATCGCCTCCCTGCTGCTCACCACCGAGACGCTGGTGGTCGAGAAGCCGGCCGAGGAAGAGCCGGAGGCCGCGGGCCACGGCCACGGTCACTCGCACTGACGCGCCCACCGCGCACTCCACGCACGGCGCGGTCACCCCTCGCGGGTGGCCGCGCCTGATGCGTTCCGGGGCGGTCTCAGGTCTGCCGGGGCCGTTTCAGATCTCGGGGTCGGCGTTCCTTCGGCTGTCCTTCGGCTGTCCTTTGGGGGGCCGTCCCACGTTCGACGAGATGACCGAGACCGCGGCCCGCGGCGCGATCTTCGCCAGCCCCGTCATGGCCTTGTACCGCGGATCCGGGATCGACAGCGCCTTGCCCCGCGCGAAGTCCTTGAGCGCCGCCGTCACCAACCGGTCCGCGTCCAGCCACATCCAGCTCGGCACGCTGTCCGGCTTGATCCCGGCCCGCGCGTGGAACTCGGTCCGTACGAACCCCGGGCACAGCGCCATCAGCCGCACCCCCGAGCTCGCCAGGTCCCGCGCCGCACCCTGGGTGAACTGCACGACCCATGCCTTGCTGGCCCCGTACGTGCCGCGCGGGAAGAACGCCGCGATCGAGGCGACGTTGATCACCCCGCCGCGCCCCCGGGCGCGCATGGTCTCGGCCGCGGCGGTGGTGAGCCGCAGGACGGCCTCGCAGTGCACCTTCATCATCCGCAGCTCATCCGCCAGGGACACCTCGAGATAGCGGCCCTTGTTGCCGAACCCGGCGTTGTTGACGAGCAGATCGATCGGGTGCGTGCGGTCGCCCAGGCGCGCCTCGACCGCCGCGATGCCGTCGTCCTCGGACAGGTCGGCCCGCAGCACGTCCGCCTCCACCCCGTGGCGGTCGTGGAGGTCGGCGGCCTGTTCGCGCAGCCGCTTCTCGTCCCGCGCCACCAGCACCAGGTTGTGCCCGTCCGCCGCGAGCCGGCTCGCGAAGGCGGCGCCGATGCCCGCTGTGGTTCCCGTAATCAACGCAGTCGTCATACGCGCACGTTAGCGGCCATGGAGGGGGTCGGAGCGCACTCGTCCGGATCAGTTCTTCGATGTGATGGAAGGAGTTCCGGGGAAAGAGCGCGCGGATTCCCGCAGTTCGGGGTGGAGCGCGTCGCCCGCGGCCAGCACCCGCGGCAGCAGGGCGCGTTCGGTGGTGGCGGCGCGGAAGGCAAAGCCGACGGTCACCTCGTGGTCGGGCCGGCGCACGATCTCGACCGGGTCCCCGGCGCGTATCTCGCCCGGTTCGAGGACCCGCAGATACGCGCCGGGGACGGCCGCGCGAGTGAACCGCTTCACCCAGCGCTCCTCGCCCAGCCAGGACGCGAAGGTCCGGCACGGGATACGCGCGGAGGCCACCTCGAGCAGCAGGTCGGGGCCGATCCGCCAGCGCTCGCCGATCCGGGCGCCGGTCACGTCGAGGCCCTGGGTGGTGAGGTTCTCGCCGAAGACGCCGTTCGGCAGCTCGCGGCCCAGCTCGCGCGCCCAGGCGTCCAGGTCCTCGCGCGCGTAGGCGTACACCGCCTGATCGTTCCCGCCGTGGTGACGGGTGTCGCTGACCGTGTCGCCGACGAGTCCGCTCCCGGCCTCGCCCTTGGGGCCCGGGGCCACCACCCGCACCGGCCCGTCGGCGGGGCGCTTGTCGATACCGGTGCCGCCGGAGGGGGCGTCGGTGTACTCGACCGGCATGAGGCGGCCGACGTTCACGGTGAGCACGGTCGCGGTCGGCGGGTGCGCGGGCCCGGCCTCGGGGATACGGGTCATGACAACACGCTAAGGGACCGCGGCGGCGCGGTTCAAAGCTGTTTCGGCCTTCGAGCGTCAAAGCAGCGACCAAAGCGGCGACGCGATATTCGAGGTCGTACCCAAGGGTCGCTTATGCTCGAAGCATGATCGAGCCTCGTCATCTGAGGGTGCTGCGCGCCGTGGCCGCCACGGGCTCCTTCTCCGCGGCCGCCCGCGAGCTGGGCTGCACCCAGCCCGCCGTCAGCCAGCAGATGAAGGCCCTCGAACAGTCCACGGGCACGCCGCTGCTGATCCGTACGGGCCGGGAGATGCGGCTGACGCAGGCCGGCGCGGCGCTGGTGCGGCATGCGGCGGGGATCCTGGCCGGGCTGACCGCCGCCGAGGAGGAGGTCGCCGCGATCGCCGGGCTGCGGGCCGGCCGGGTGCGGCTGGCGTCCTTCCCCAGCGGCAGCTCGACGCTTGTGCCGACCGCGCTCGCCGAGATGCGCAAGGACTACCCGGGGACCCGGGTCTCGCTGGTGGAGGCCGAGCCGCCGCGCTCGGTGGAGCTGCTGCGCGCGGGCGACGTCGAGATCGCCGTGGCCTTCCGCTACCCGGAGGTCGAGCCGGCGGTGGCGGACGCGGAGGAGCTGATCGCTCCGGCCGAGGGCCCGTGGGGCAAGGACGACCTGGTCGTACGGCCGCTGCTGAGCGACCGGCTGGTGGGCGTGGTGCCCGAGGGGCACCGGCTGGCGGGGGCCGGCGCGGTGGGCATCGGGGAACTGGCCGAGGAGCCGTGGATCGCGGGCTGCCCGCGCTGCCGCAGGCATCTGGTGGATGTGTGCGAGGCGGCGGGCTTCACGCCCCGGATCGACTTCGCGACGGACGACTATCCGGCGGTGATCGGGCTGGTGGCGGCCGGGCTTGGGGTGGCGGTGCTGCCGGAGCTGGCGCTGGAGGCCGTACGGGCCAAGGGCGCCGCGATGGTGGCGGTGGAGCCGGCCGTGCGGCGGGAGGTCGTCGCGCTCACCCTGCCGGACCTCGCCCGGGTCCCGGCGGTGGCGGCGATGCTGGATCGGCTGGAGTCGGCGGCGCGAGGCGAACCGCGGCCGTGACGGGCGGCTGAACGACGGTTCGGAGGCAGGCCTGGGCGGGCGGCAGCGGCGGCCGAGCCCTCAGTAGAAGGCTCCGCGGTCGGTGCCGATACGTTTCTTCAGAATTGTGGTGATCGCGGGCGCGATCAGGCGCCGGGAGCTCCGGCGCCCGAGGTGGCCACGGCCCGGTGGCGTGCCCGCCCCATGAGCTCCTCACGTTCGTCCTCGGTCAGTCCGCCCCACACGCCGTACGGCTCACGAACCGCCAGCGCGTGCGCCGCGCACTCCGCGCGTACAGGGCATCGCATGCACACCTCTTTGGCTGACATCTCGCGAGCGCTGCGGGCAGCGCCGCGCTCTCCCTCCGGATGGAAGAAGAGCGAGCTGTCGACCCCGCGACACGCGGCCAGCAGCTGCCAGTCCCACAGGTCGGCGTTCGGACCGGGAAGACGGGAGAAATCTGCCATTGCCTTATCTCCTCGAAGCGATCTGGTGCGGACGCTGCGTCCTGGGTCGTACACCTACTGTGTAAGTAGATGTAAATATGACTCATTGCGAATCTAGCCACAGAGACCGGCAAATTGGAAGCAAGGTCGCCAAATGCCATCGAAGAGGGCGAAAGTCGGGGTGAGGCGCGGCGGCCGCGATGAAGCAGCTCTGTGTCCGTTCCCTCACGTAGAGTGTCGAAGGTGGCCGCTGGACCCCGTAACTCTTTCGGGTGACCGTCGTTGAGAGTGCGGAGGCGGTTGATGGGTAAAGCTCTCGGACGGATGTCCGAGGCTGTCAATCGCACAGGTGACGATATGTACCAGCCTGGAGGCTCAAGGTGACGCGCATCAGCTGCGGAGGGCGGTCATGACATCCGTCCTCGTCTGCGACGACTCCCCGCTTGCCCGAGAGGCGCTGCGCCGTGCGGTGGCGACCGTGCCCGGCGTCGAGCGTGTGACGACGGCGGCCAACGGCGAGGAAGTCCTCCGCCGCTGGGGGGCCGACCGTTCGGATCTGATTCTGATGGACGTGCGGATGCCCGGCCTCGGCGGTGTCGAGACCGTGCGGCGGCTGCTCTCGGCCGACCCCGGCGCCCGGATCATCATGCTCACGGTCGCCGAGGACCTGGACGGTGTCGCGCTGGCCGTAGCCGCCGGGGCCCGTGGCTATCTGCACAAGGACGCCTCGCGCGCCGAGCTGCGCGCCACCGTGACCCAGGCGCTGGCCGACCCGACCTGGCGGCTGGCCCCGCGCCGGCTGCGCTCCGCCGAGATGGGCGCGGCGCCGACGCTCACCGCCCGTGAGATCCAGGTGCTGGAGGGCATGAGCCACGGCCGGTCCAATGCGGAGATCGGCCGTGAGCTGTTTCTGTCCGAGGACACCGTCAAGACGCACGCCCGGCGGCTGTTCAAGAAACTCGGCGCCTCGGACCGGGCACACGCGGTGGCGCTCGGCTTCCGCTGGGGCCTGGTTCGCTAGACCCGGCCCGGGCCCCGGCCGCGGCGGCTGTAACGCCCCAACGGGGGCACTTCCCAGCGGTGGCCGGGGGAGGCAAGAGCCCAAAACAGGGGGCCGACGGTCCCCGCCCGTCGGGTGGCGGGCGGGGCGAAGGGCGGCGGCTTATGTTGGTTCGCCGGGCGATGCCGCATCCTTGAAGGTGTGGAGTTCCTCGGGGACATGTCGGTCGGGCGTGAGGGGAGAGCGCAGGACGTGACGACAGCCGGCGCACCTGCTCATAACGCTTCAGCGCACAACTACGGACGCGGTGCCGCGGAAGGCGCGGCGCCAAGGCACCATGGACGGATGCGCGACGACGAGACCCAGGGGTCCCCGCCGGTCGGCGGCTCCGGGACCCAAGGGGCCATCGGCGCCCTTGTCCGGCGCGCCGCAGAGGGGGACGAGCGGGCCACCCACGATCTGCTCGCCCATGTGCATCCGCTCGCCCTGCGCTATTGCCGTACGCGGCTTTCGCGGCTGCCGGGCGATGCCCGCCATTTCGTGGACGACCTGGCGCAGGAGGTCTGCCTCGCGGTCTTGTGCGCGCTGCCGCGCTACCGCGACACCGGCCGGCCCTTCGAGGCGTTCGTCGTGGCCATCGCCGCGCACAAGGTCGCCGATCTCCAGCGCGCGGCCATGCGCCACCCGGGCAGCACGGCTGTGCCCTCGGACGAGATGCCGGAGCAGCCGGACGATTCGCTCGGCCCCGAGGAGCAGGCGCTGCTGAGCAGCGACGCCGAGTGGGCCAAGAAGCTGCTGGCGAACCTCCCCGAGAACCAGCGCGAGCTGGTGCTGCTGCGGGTCGCGGTCGGGCTGACCGCGGAGGAGACCGGGCAGATGCTCGGGATGTCGCCTGGTGCGGTGCGGGTGGCCCAGCACCGGGCCCTGAGCAGGCTGCGAGCGCTCGCCGAGCAGTAGGTCTCGGCGGGTTTCAGCAGGCCACGGGGTTTTCCACAGGCAGGAATGGGGCACCTGTCGCGCCCGTTAGCATGGGAGTCCGCGCTGGGGCAAGACCATTGGAAGGGTGTCATGACTGTCAACGTCGACGGAGTGCCTGAGAAATTCGCGATGCTCGGGCTGACGTACGACGATGTGCTGCTGCTGCCGGGCGCCTCCGAGGTGCTGCCGAACGCGGTCAACACCTCGTCCAGAGTCTCTCGAAACGTCCGGGTCAATGTGCCGCTGCTGTCCGCCGCCATGGACAAGGTGACCGAGTCCCGGATGGCCATCGCCATGGCCCGTCAGGGCGGTGTGGGCGTGCTGCACCGCAATCTGTCGATCGAGGACCAGGCCAACCAGGTCGACCTGGTCAAGCGGTCCGAGTCCGGTATGGTGACCGACCCGATCACGGTCCGGCCGGATGCGACGCTGGCCGAGGCGGACGCCCTGTGCGGAAAGTTCCGGATCAGCGGCGTCCCGGTGACGGACGCGGCGGGCAAGCTGCTCGGCATCGTCACCAACCGTGACATGGCCTTCGAGACGGACCGGGGCCGCCAGGTCCGCGAGGTCATGACCCCGATGCCGCTGGTCACCGGCAAGGTCGGGATCTCCGGCGAGGACGCGATGCAGCTGCTGCGCCGCCACAAGATCGAGAAGCTGCCGCTGGTCGACGACGCGGGCGTGCTCAAGGGCCTGATCACCGTCAAGGACTTCGTGAAGGCCGAGAAGTATCCGCACGCGGCCAAGGACGCCGACGGTCGGCTGATCGTCGGCGCGGCGGTCGGCGTCGGGGACGAGTCGTACGACCGGGCGCAGGCGCTGGTCGAGGCCGGGGTGGACTTCCTCGTGGTCGACAGTGCCCATGGCCACAGCCGGGGCATCCTCGACATGATCGCCAAGCTGAAGTCCAACATCAGGGTCGATGTGGTGGGCGGCAATGTCGCCACCCGGGACGGCGCCCAGGCGCTGATCGACGCCGGTGTGGACGGGGTCAAGGTCGGCGTCGGGCCGGGCTCGATCTGCACCACCCGGGTGGTCGCGGGCATCGGTGTGCCGCAGGTGACGGCGATCTACGAGGCCGCGCAGGCGTGCCATGCGGCCGGGGTGCCGCTGATCGGCGACGGTGGCCTGCAGTTCTCCGGCGATATCGCGAAGGCGATCGCGGCGGGCGCTGACACGGTCATGCTGGGCAGCCTGCTGGCCGGGTGCGAGGAGTCGCCCGGCGAGATGGTCTTCATCAACGGCAAGCAGTTCAAGTCCTACCGGGGCATGGGTTCGCTGGGCGCGATGCAGTCGCGCGGCCAGGCCCGCTCGTACTCCAAGGACCGCTACTTCCAGGACAATGTGCTCTCCGAGGACAAGCTGGTGCCCGAGGGCATCGAGGGCCAGGTGCCCTACCGGGGCCCGCTCGCCTCGGTGGCGCACCAGCTCGTGGGCGGTCTGCGGGCGTCGATGGGCTATGTCGGCTCGGCGAATGTGGCGGAGCTCAAGGAGAAGGGCCGCTTCGTACGGATCACGGCGGCCGGGCTCAAGGAGAGCCACCCGCACGACATCCAGGTGACCGCCGAGGCACCCAACTACTCCGCTCGTTAGCCCGTACGAGGGGGCGGCGAAGAGGGCAGGGATACTGGGACGGCAGACCTGAAGAGCGAAAGGCACCCACGTGACTGAGATCGAGATCGGGCGCGGCAAGCGCGGCCGCAGGGCGTACGCGTTCGACGACATCGCCGTTGTGCCGAGTCGTCGTACCCGGGACCCGAAGGAGGTCTCAATCGCCTGGCAGATCGACGCCTACCGCTTTGAGCTGCCGTTCCTCGCCGCCCCGATGGACTCGGTGGTCTCCCCGAAGACCGCCATCCGCATCGGCGAGCTGGGCGGTCTCGGGGTGCTCAACCTCGAGGGCCTGTGGACCCGCTACGAGGACCCGGAGTCGCTGCTCGCGGAGATCGCCGAGCTGGACGAGCAGACCGCGACCCGGCGTATGCAGGAGATCTACGCCGCGCCGATCAAGGAAGAGCTGATCGGACAGCGGCTGAAGGAGGTGCGCGACTCGGGCGTGGTGACGGCCGCCGCGCTCTCCCCGCAGCGCACCGCGCAGTTCTCCAAGGCCGTCGTGGACGCCGGGGTCGACATCTTTGTGATCCGTGGCACCACGGTCTCGGCCGAGCATGTCTCCGGCGCCGCCGAGCCGCTGAACCTGAAGCAGTTCATCTATGAGCTGGACGTCCCGGTCATCGTGGGCGGCTGTGCCACGTACACCGCCGCGCTGCATCTGATGCGGACGGGCGCGGCCGGTGTGCTGGTCGGGTTCGGCGGCGGCGCCGCGCACACCACGCGCAATGTGCTGGGCATCCAGGTGCCGATGGCGACCGCAGTCGCCGATGTCGCCGCCGCTCGCCGGGACTACATGGACGAGTCCGGCGGCCGGTATGTGCATGTGATCGCCGATGGCGGCGTCGGCTGGAGCGGCGATCTGCCCAAGGCCATCGCCTGCGGTGCGGACGCGGTCATGATCGGCTCGCCGCTGGCGCGGGCCACGGACGCGCCGGGCCGGGGTCACCACTGGGGCATGGAGGCCGTGCACGACGAGGTGCCGCGCGGCAAGCGGATGAACCTGGGCACGGTGGGCACCACGGAGGAGATCCTGCTGGGCCCCTCCCACACCCCCGACGGCTCGATGAACTTCTTCGGTGCGCTGCGCCGGGCGATGGCCACGACGGGCTACTCGGAGCTCAAGGAGTTCCAGCGGGTCGAGGTGACGGTCGCTCCCTCGCAGCACGACAATCGCTGAGCGCGCAGTACAAACGGGTGCGGCACAAACGGGTTGGGCCCCGACCGCGATGC
>NZ_JBSFMM010000092.1:0-42676 GCF_053599555.1 Streptomyces sp. NPDC000941 | reverse complement strand
CCCGGCGGGCAGGCGGTCGCTCCGCCCATCCGCACACTCGGCCGCAGCGGCGTCCCGGTCACCGCGCTGTCCTTCGGGTCCGCGCCCATCGGCCACCTGTTCACACCGGTCGGCGACGAGCAGGCGTACGCCACCGTGGACGCCGCGTGGGACGCGGGCATCCGCTACTTCGACACCGCGCCCCACTACGGCGCCGGCCTGGCCGAGCGCCGCCTCGGCCGGGCCCTGCGCACCCGTGCCCGCGACGGCTATGTGATCTCCACCAAGGTCGGCCGCCTGCCGGAGCCCGCGGAGCCGGGCCGGGACGGCCTCCCCGCCCACCGCCGCGTCTGGGACTTCAGCGCGGCCGGTGTCCGCCGCTCGATCGAGGACAGCCTGAACCGCCTCGGTCTCGACCGGGTCGACATCGTCTACCTCCACGACCCCGACGACCACGCCGAGCAGGCCTTCCGCGAGGGCTATCCGGAGCTGGAGCGGCTGCGCGGGGAGGGCGTGATCGGCGCGATCGGCGCCGGGATGAACCAGGCCGGAATGCTCACCCGCTTCGTCCGGGACACCGACGTCGACGCCGTGCTGTGTGCGGGCCGCTACACCCTCCTCGACCAGCGCGCCGGCGCCGCCCTGCTGCCCGCGGCGCGGGAACGCGGCACATCCGTGGTCATCGGCGGCGTCTACAACTCCGGGGTGCTGGCCGACCCCCGCCCGGGGGCGATGTACGACTACGCGGCCGTCCCCCCGAACCTGCTGGACCGCGCCCGCCGTATGCGCGCCGCGGCCGAGCGGCACGGCACCACGCTGCGCGCCGCGGCCCTCGCCTTCTCGGCGGCGCCGGACCCGGTCGCGAGCGTACTCGTCGGCGCGCGCTCACCGGGCGAAGTCGCCGACGGGGCAGCGCAGTTCAGGGCTCCCGTGCCCGCGGACTTCTGGCGGGAGCTGCGCGCGGAGGGGCTGCTGCCCCAGGACGTACTCACCCCCTGACCGAACCGTTGTCGTCACGGTGGCGGACCAGATCCGGGAGAGCTGACCCGGGTCTCCTCCCGCGACCGGTGGCGGTCAGCTGGTCTGGGCGGTGGGCATGATGGTGACCTGCTGGAGGTTGGCGCGTGGCGGGAGGCTCGCGATGAAGCCGATGGTCTGCGCGATGTCCTGAGGGGTGAGCCATTCCACCGTCTCTTTGGAGCTCTCCAGCCATGCGAGGGCTCCGTCGTCGGTGACGTGGTTCTGCAGTTCCGTGCCGACGATGCCTGGCTCGATGGCTGAGACGCGTACGTTCTTGGGGCCCAGCTCGACCCGCAGATGGCGGGAGAGGTGGGTGACGTATGCCTTGGTGGCGGAGTAGACGGCGAAGTTCGGAAAGACGCCCTGGGCCGCGATCGACGAGGTGTTGATCAGGTCGGCCACTCCGCGCTCCCTCGCGGCTTTGACGAGCTGGGGGGTGAAGGCGCCGATGGTGTTCATCAGGCCGGTGATGTTGAGGTCGATCTGGCGCTGCCACTGGTCGGTGGCCAGCTCCTCGATCGGTGCGGGAAGCATGACGCCCGCGTTGTTGAACAGCAGATCGGCACCGCCCAGCTCGGTCGCCACCTGCTCGGCGGCCGCCCGTACCGCCGCGGTGTCGGTGACGTCGACCGTCAGGGCCAGGGCCTGGCCGCCGTTCTTCTCGATCCGGGCGACCAGGTCGTTCAGCCGCTCGGCGCGCCGGGCCAGGACGGCGACACGGGCGCCCAGCCAGGCCAGGTGTTCGGCAGACGCCTCGCCGATGCCACTGGAGGCGCCGGTGACGACCGCCACGCGGCCGGCGAGGGGACGGGCGGGAGTCTGCGTGGTCATGGTGCACACCTTTCATGAGCTTTCATGAGCTTTTTGGGATTCCATGAGCTTTCAGAGGAAGTGGCACGAGGAGCGCGGCGTCCACAGCCGCTCGCCACTTGCCTCACGGGGAAGTGGGACTCCATGAACGCATCGTCTCCGGGGAAGCGGGCCGCCGCCTCTCGGGGAGCCCGCCAAAATTTGACGCTCATCGGCATTCGACGTACGTCGTACTATGACCTGAACACGCAGAAGTCGCCCCCAGGAGTCACCATGGCCCGCCCCCGCACCTCTTCACGGACGGTGGAGCACCCTGCCATGGCGGAGGTCTCGTTGCAGCAGGTGTTGGACGCCCTGGTGGATCCGGTGCGGCGCGCCGTGGTGTCCCAACTGGCCCGCGCCGACGAGGACATCAGCTGCGGCACCTTCGACGTGTCGGTGTCCCGGTCCACGCTGACGTACCACTTCAATGTGTTGCGGGAGGCGGGGGTGATCCGGCAGTACTACGTCGGGACGACGAAGATGAACACGCTCCGCACGGACGACATGGAAGAGCGTTTCCCGGGCCTGCTGTCGGCGCTGGTGGCCGCATCCGCTCCGGAGGCAGGGGTCTCAGCCCACTGAGACATCGGGTCGCAGTCGCTTCCGGCCAGTCGCTGTGCAAAGCATTGACACGATTCAACTCTGACGCGACAGTGAACGTCGCTGCCTCCGGGCGTCAAAGGTGTCCACCATTGTCGTGTAGTACTCACATGGGTGTGCGAGCGTGAGCCGCAGTGCGCCCCATTGTTGAATCGTTTCATATCTCGGATATGTGCAGCCTGCCCTGCTCTTGCCAAGCCCTCCTCACCCGGGAGACGCATGTGATCAGCAGAAGGAACCTCCTCGGCACCGCCACCGCCGCGGGCCCCGCCCTCACCGGCCTGACCGCCCTCGCGGCAACCACCGGGAAAGCCGAGGCGGCCGAGCCCGGATACGGTGGGCTCCGGGTCGAGAAGACCACCGTGGAATACGCCGACCGCCCGCTCGGTCTGGACACCCCGCATCCTCGCCTCAGCTGGCAGCTCGGCTCGGACCGGCGCAACCAAGCGCAGAGCGCGTATCAGGTGCGCGTCGCGACCTCCCCGGGCCGGATCGGCGCCCCGGACGTCTGGGACAGCGGCAAGGTGAGCTCCCGCCAGTCCGTGTCGGTCCCGTACGACGGCCCGAAGCTGCGCGCCCGGACCCGTTACCACTGGGCGGTCCGGGTCTGGGACGGCCAGGGCAAGCCCTCGCCCTGGAGCGAGCCCACGTGGTGGGAGACCGGGCTGGGCACCGAGGACCAGGGGGCGGCGAAGTGGGTCGCCGCGCCGGACACGGTGACCCGCGGCCCCGACCTGGCCAAGGCCGACTGGGTCTGGTACCCCGAGGGCGACCCGGCCGCCGGCGCGCCCGCCGGGACCCGGTACTTCCGGGGCTCCCTCGACGTGTCCGGAAGTGTGCGGCTCGCCCGTCTGGCACTGGTCGCCGACGACGGGTTCACCGCGTGGGTCAACGGCACCGAGATCGGGGGGCGCGCTCCCGTCCAGGAGAACTGGCGCCATCCGGTGGTCGTCGATGTCACCGCCCTGCTCCGCGAAGGGGCCAACACCATCGCCGTCGCCGCGGTCAACGCCTCGTCGAGCCCCGCCGGACTGCTGGGCGTCCTGGAGCTGACCGATGCGGACGGTGTCCGTTCCCTCACCACCTCCGCCACCTGGAAGGCCACCGACGCGGAGCCGTCCGGTGACTGGCATCTGCCCGGATACGACGACGGCGGCTGGCCCGCCGCCAAGGTGCTCGCCCCATGGGGCGGCGGGCCGTGGGGCAGGGTGCGGGCGGCACAGCGGCCCGCCCTGGTACGCCGCGACTTCCGGCTCGCCGCGAAGCCCGTCGCGCGGGCGCGGCTGTACTCGACGGCACTCGGTCTTTACGAGGCCGAGATCAACGGCCACCGCGTCGGCCGGGACCAGCTGGCCCCCGGCTGGACCGACTACCGCAAGCGCGTCCAGTACCAGACGTACGACGTCACCGATCTGCTCCGGCGCGGCGCCAACGCCATCGGTGTGATCCTCGCGTCCGGCTGGTACTCCGGCAGCGTCGCCTGGTTCGGGCAGGAGCAGTACGGCGAGCGGCCCGCCCTGCGGGCGGAGCTCGAGGTCACGTACGCCGACGGCAGCGCCGACCGCATCACCACCGACGCGGACTGGCGCTGCGCCACGGGCCCGATCCTGACGGCTGACCTGATGGCCGGGGAGGAGTACGACGCCCGACTGGAAGTGGCCGGCTGGTCCTCTGCCGCGTTCGACGACGCCCTCTGGAAATCCGTCGACGCCGTACCGGCCGACACCACATCCGCCGTGTCCGTGGTGGCCCAGGCGGATGCCCCGATCCGGGTGGCGAGGGAGCTGGCCGCCGTCCGCGTCACCGAGCCCAAGCCCGGTGTGTACGTCTTCGACCTGGGCCAGAACATGGTGGGCTCGGTGCGGCTGCGGGTCCGTGGCGAGGCCGGGCGGACCGTGCGGCTGCGCCACGCCGAGGTCCTGGACAAGGACGGCATGCTCTACACCGCCAATCTGCGCACCGCCCAGGCGACCGACTCGTACACCCTGAAGGGCTCGGGGACGGAGACGTTCGAACCGCGCTTCACCTTCCACGGCTTCCGCTATGTCGAGGTCACCGGCTACCCCGGCACCCCGGACACCAAGGCCGTCACCGGGCGCGTCATGCACACCGGAGCCCCCTTCACCATGTCGTTCACGACCGATGTGCCGATGCTCAACCAGCTGCACCGCAACATCACCTGGGGCCAGCGGGGCAACTTCCTGTCCATCCCCACCGACACTCCGGCCCGCGACGAACGGCTGGGGTGGACGGGGGACATCAACGTCTTCTCCGCCACCGCCGCCTACACCATGGAATCCGCCCGCTTCCTCGCCAAGTGGCTCCGAGACATGCGCGACGGGCAGTCCGACGCCGGGGCGTTCCCCGATGTCGCGCCCCGCATCGGCAACCTCGGGGAGGGCACGGCCGGCTGGGGCGATGCCGGCGTCACCGTGCCGTGGAACCTCTACCAGGCATACGGGGACCGGCAGGTACTGGCGGACAACTTCCCCGCGATGCGCGCCTGGATCACATATCTGGAGCAGCACAGCAGCGGGTATCTGCGGCCCGCCGAAGGATACGGCGACTGGCTCAACGTGGACGACGAGACCCCCAAGGACGTCATCGCCACCGCCTACTTCGCGCACAGCACACAGCTGGTGGCCAAGGCCGCCCGGGTGCTTGGCCACGACCCCGCGCCGTACGACA
Source organism: Streptomyces sp. NPDC000941 (assembly GCF_053599555.1). Taxonomy (NCBI): domain Bacteria; kingdom Bacillati; phylum Actinomycetota; class Actinomycetes; order Kitasatosporales; family Streptomycetaceae; genus Streptomyces; species Streptomyces sp. NPDC000941. Next base: position 37,537 of record NZ_JBSFMM010000092.1, on the reverse strand, counting down.
CGCTGGCCGCGAAGATCCGCGAGGCGTTCAACCGGGCGTATGTGTCCGCCGACGGCACCATCAAGGGCAACACCCAGACGGCATACGTTCTGGCGCTGTCCATGGACCTGCTGCCGGACAGCGCGCGAACACCCGCCGCCGACCGGCTCGTCGAGCTGATCCGGAGCAAGGACCGGCATCTGTCCACCGGCTTCCTCGGCACTCCGCGCCTGCTGCCCACGCTCACCGCCACCGGCCACACCGACGTCGCCTACCAACTGCTGGAACAGCGGACGTTCCCCTCCTGGGGATACCAGATCGACCGGGGCTCGACGACGATGTGGGAGCGCTGGGACTCCCTCAGACCCGACGGGAGCTTCCAGGACCCCGGCATGAACTCGTTCAACCACTACGCCTACGGCTCGGTCGGCGAGTGGATGTACCAGAACATCACCGGCATCGGAATGGGCGAGCCCGGCTTCCGCGGCATCGTCATCCGGCCCCGCCCCGGCGGTGACGTACACGAGGCGAACGGACGCTACGACTCTCTCTACGGCCCGATCACCACACGGTGGACGCGGGCGAGCGACGGCGCGTTCACTCTGGACGTGTCCGTGCCGGTCAATACGACCGCCGAGGTATGGCTGCCCGCCGCCACCTCCCGCGCCGCGTCCAGGATCAGCCACGCCGGGGCGACCTTCCTGCGCCTCGACGACGGCTGCGCCGTCTACGGCGTGGGCTCCGGCTCGTATCGCTTCACCGCCCCTTGATACAGCGCTCGCCCGGGCCGAGGACGGCGGCCCGGGCGAGCGCCACCTCCGAGAGCAGGCCGGCGATCCTCATCCCAGCCCCCCTCGCTTGACGAGCTGAGCCGCGATGACGTTGCGCTGAATCTCGTTGGTGCCCTCACCGACGATCATCAGGGGTGCGTCGCGGAAGTAGCGCTCCACGTCGAACTCGGTGGAGTAGCCGTAACCACCGTGGATGCGGACGGCGTTGAGCGCGATCTGCATGGCGGTCTCGGAGGCGAACAGCTTCGCCATGCCCGCCTCCATGTCCACGCGCCGGCCCGCATCGGCCTCGCGCGCCGCGTACAGGGTGAGCTGGCGTGCCGCGGTCAGCGAGGTGGCCATGTCGGCGAGGTAGTTACCGATCGACTGGTGTTTCCAGATCGGTGTGCCGAACGACTCGCGCTCCTGTGCGTAGGCCAGCGCGTCCTCGAACGCTGCCCGGCCGACCCCGAGCGCACGGGCGGCGACCTGGAGCCTGCCGGTCTCCAGCCCCTTCATCATCTGGGCGAACCCCTTGCCCTCGACACCGCCGAGCACGGCGTCGGCCGGTGCCCGGTAGCCGTCGAAGGAGAGCTCACAGCTCTCCACGCCCTTGTAGCCGAGCTTGGGCAGATCGCGGGAGACCGTCAGCCCGGGCCCGTGCTCGGCCAGCAGGATGGAGATGCCCTGGTGCGCGGGGGCGGCATCGGGGTCGGTCTTGCACAGCAGGGCGATCAGCCGGGAGCGGCGGGAGTTGGTGATCCAGGTCTTCGAACCGCTGACCACATAGCCATCCGCCTCCCTGCGGGCGACAGTGCGCATGGCCTGCAGATCGGAGCCGCCGCCCGGCTCGGTGAGCGCCATGGTGGCCCGGATCTCGCCGGTGGCCATCTTCGGCAGATAGTGGCGCTTCTGCTCCTCGGTGCCGAAGTGCAGCAGCAGCTTGGCGACGACGGTGTGGCCGCCCATCGCGCCCGCCAGGCTCATCCAGCCGCGGGCGAGTTCTTCGGTGATCAGGACGTAGCAGGGGGTGGAGACGGGGGTGCCGCCGTACTCCTCGGGGACGGCGAGCCCGAAGACGCCGAGCCGTTTCATCCGCTCGATCAGGGCCTCGGGGTAGGTGTTGGCGTGTTCGAGCGCCTGGACGACCGGTTTGACGTCCCTGTCGACGAAGTCGCGCACCGTACTGACGATGAACTGCTCGTCCTCGGAGAGGATATCGAGGGTGCTCATGCTGTGAGGCTCCTGGAAGACGGGGTGTGTGCGGGCGGACGGTTCAGATGACGCCCTCGGCCCGGAGGGTGTCGATATCGGCGGCGCTGTGTCCCAGCCCGCCGAGTCCAGCAGTTCCATCGAACACATCGGCCTCGCCCAGCAGCCGCTCCAGGATGTCCCGGCCTCGGGGCCGCCACCGCCTGCTCGACGCTGACGACGGTGATGCCGGAGAGCGGCGGCTCGGTCATGGGCGACCTCCAGACAACTGACTGACCAGGACTTGTCATCATGGACACTCATGATGTTGTTCGTGTAATAACAATCTGTGATGCGGCCATGCCGGGTCAGAATGGCAGGGAGCGCGGGCGGTGGACGTCAAACAACTCAAGGCACTCGTCACGGTCGCCGAGGTCGGCAGCGTCACCCGCGCCGCGGAGCTGCTGCATCTGGTGCAGCCCGCGGTCACCCGGCAGATCCGCACCCTGGAGCAGGAGCTGGGCGTCGCCCTCTTCGAGCGGACCCGGCAGGGCATGCGGCCGACCGAGGCCGGCGCCATCATGGTCGACCGCGCCCGCCGGGCCCTGAACGAACTGGAGCGCGCCCGTGCCGAGGTCCAGCCGACCCCGGGCGTGGTGACCGGCATCGTCACCGTGGGCCTGCTGGAGAGCACCACCGAGCTGCTGGCGGAGCCACTGGTGTCCGCGCTCGCCCGCGACCATCCCGGGATCGAGCTGCGCCTGATGACCGCGTACTCCGGACACCTCCAGCAGTGGCTGGACGGCGGTGACCTCGACCTGACGCTGCTCTACAACCTGGCCGGCACCCCGTCGCTGAACGTCCGCCCCCTGGTGCGCGAGCGTCTGTGGGTGGTCGCGCCCCCGTCCGACGGGCTGCGCGGCGAGCGCCCCGTCCCCCTCGCGCGGGTCGCCGAGCATCCGTTGGTCATGCCCGCGGCCGGACACGCCCTGCGCAGCCTGATCGACGGGGCCGCCGGCCGGGCCGCGGTCGAGATGGACATCGTCGTGCAGACCAACTCCATGCGGCTGCAGAAACAGCTCGTCCGGGCCGGCCACGGCTGGACCATCCTGCCGGGGGTGGGCATCGCCGAGGACGTGGCCGATGGCACGCTCAGCGCGGCCCCGCTGTGCGACCCGGACGTATGGCGCTCGATCGTCCTGGCCACACCACCCAACGGGCGGACACCACCCGCGGCCGAGGTCGTCGCCCGGGAGCTGGTCCGCCATATCGCCTCGGCCGTGCAGCAGGGGCGATGGCCCTCCGCGCAACCGCACGCGCAGATCGCCCGCACCGACGACATATGACGCGCGGGCCGGGGAACAGCTCGCCGGACACCCCGGTGAGAACCGGACAGCTCAACGAGGAAAGGCAAGAAACCCGCATGACACCCACCGACGGCCACCAGCCGAACGGCCACGCCCGCGCACTGGACGGCACCCTCCTCGCCTATCAGCGCCAGGGCACCGGACGGCCGCTGGTGCTCCTGGCGGGCCAGGCGAACAACCACCACTGGTGGGACGGGCAACGCGCGGACTTCCACGCCACGCACACCACCCTCACCATGGACTGGCGTGGCACGGGGGAGAGCGGCAAACCCGATGAGCCCTACTCGACACCGGGCTTCGCCGACGATGTGATCGCCGTCCTCGACCACTTGGGGATCGAGCGCGCCGACCTGTACGGGACCTCCATGGGCGGGCGGGTCGCCCAGTGGGTCGCCGCCCGCCATCCGGACCGGATCCGGCGGCTCGTCCTCGGCTGCACCTCACCCGGCGGGCCCCAGGCGCAGGAACGCGATATGGCGGTGCGGCGCTCCCTGGCCCAGGCCGACGCGCGGGCGGCGAGGGAAGCGCTGACCGACCTCATGTACACCCCGACCTGGCGGTCCGGACACCCCGGGCCCTATACGACCCTCGGCGACCCCGCCATGCCGCCGCACGCCCGGCGGCGCCACCTGGTGGCCAGCAACGAACACGACGCCTGGGACGCACTCCCGCTGATCAGCGCGCCCACGCTGATCCTGCACGGAGCGGAGGACCGGCTCACCCCCGCCGCGAACGCACCGCTGCTCGCCGCCCGCATTCCCCGGGCGCGTACCCATATCTTCGAGGGCGCCCGGCATGGATATTTCGAAGAGTGCCGCCCGGCGGCCGGGGCGATCGTGGCGTCGTTCCTGGCGGAGCCGGAAACCGCGCCGCTCACCCGCCAGGCCCCGCTCACCTGAGGGCCGCCGAGCCGCACGCAAGGACAGACCATGCCAGCCACCCCGCCCCCGATCGGCTCCTACGTCACCTCGTGGCGCCCCGCCCCGGCCACCGACGGGGACCCCCTGAACCCGGGTCCGGTCAGCGCCGTGTCCGCACTTCTCGATCTGTCCGACACGGTCGCCGGAACCGGGGATCCGCTGCCACCCCTGTGGCAGTGGTTCTACTTCCTGCACTGGCCCGCCCAGCACGAACTGGGCGCCGATGGCCATCTGCGCGACGCCCGCTTCCTGCCGCCCATCCCCGACCGGCAGCGCATGTTCGCCGGGGGACGCTGCGAGATCAGCGAACCGCTGCGCCTCGGCGAGCCCACCGAACGCGTCAGCAGCCTGCGCTCGGTGACGCCCAAGCAGGGCCGCACCGGCGAGCTGCTGTTCATCACCGAGCGCCAGGAGTTCCGGCAGTCCGGCCGCCTGTGCGTGGTCGAGGAACAGGACATCGTCTACCGCTCGGGCCGCGGCCCCGGCGGACAGCATCCGACCGCACTCGACGACCGGGCCACCGCCACGGCCGAGGGCCCGTGGCGGCTGAGCCTGCAACCGGACCCCACGCTGCTGTTCCGGTTCAGCGCCCTGACCGCCAACGCGCACCGCATCCACTACGACGCCCCGTACTGCCGTGACACGGAGGGCTATCCGGGCCTCGTCGTCCACGGCCCCCTGCTGGCCCTGCTCATGCTCGAACTGGTCCGCGGCAACGCCCCCGAGCGGCGTGTACGTGCCCTGTCCTACCGGCTGTGGCGACCGGTCTTCGCCGGTGAGCGCATCCTGGCCGACGGCACGGCCGCCGACGGGCGGGCCGAGCTCCGCATCGCCACCCACCGGGAGGCACGGCACGCCACCGCCGAGGTGACATTCGCATGAGCGCTCCGCACGGCGGCCGTGAGCAATGCGCACCGGCGCAGCGGATTACCGGAAATTTTTCGGGCCGGTCCACCTCAAGATCCTCATCGCTACCGGGTGCCTCTGACCCATGCTGAGAACACACAGTTCAGAAGGTCATCGGCGAAAGCGAGGAGGCGAGTTCCTTCCGGAATAATTCCGGAAGGAAGCGTTGACGTTGTATCGGTCTCGCAGCATACTCCGACCGCGTAACACCGCCCCTCGCCCGAACCCGCGCTCAAGGAGGAAGAATGCTCGGAAACGCGCGCAACTGCTTACGGATCGCGCTCATCGCCGCGGCCACCGCCGCGATGGCGGCGTTCTCGGTGGCTGTATCCCCGGCGACGGCCTCCCTGGCGGCCACGCCCGGGGAGGCACGCACCGACGCGGCCTGGGCCAACTGCCCCAACGGGTACGTGGGTCTGACGTACGACGACGGGCCGAACCCCGCATCGACGCAGGCCCTGCTCAACGCTCTGCGGGCAGGCGGGGTCAAGGCCACCTTCTTCATCTGGGGGCAGCACGCCGAGCAGTACCCGGACCTGCTCAAGGCCGAGCAGGCGGCGGGCATGTGGATCGCCAACCACACCGCCACCCACGCCCACCTCACCCAGATCGGCGAACCGGCCGCGTACAACGAGATCGCCACCGCCCAGAACACCATCAAGCGCATCACCGGACAGTCCCCCACCCTCTTCCGGCCGCCTTACGGGGAGACCAATGCGCAGGTCAAGGCGGACGCGGCCCGTCTCGGGCTGACCGAGGTCCTGTGGAGCGTGGATTCCCAGGACTGGAACGGCGCCAGCACCCAGCAGATCGTCCAGGCCGCCGCCACCATGCGGGCGGGCAGCATCATCCTCATGCACGACGGTGGTTACCAGACCACCGTCGGCGCCGTGCCGCAGATCCTCAGCGGCCTCGCCGCACGGGGACTGTGCCCCGGCCGGATCACCGCCGGAGCCGGCGGTGGCGCGGTCGTCACCGCTCCCTGAGTCCGTCGCCGGCCGAGCCGACACCGGGTCAGATGAACCGGTGGCCGCGGAAACCTTAACAAGCGGCCACACGTGCCGCGTTCTTGTCGTATGTTTCACAGATGAGCTCACATGACCTGGAGCCCCGAACTCCGTCCACACTGGTGGGAAAGATAGACAACGCCCTGGCGGTGCTGATCATCATCGGGATCGCCTACGGGCTTTACTGGCTGGTTTCCGCCCTCGTCTCGTCCTACATAGGATTCTTCACCAAATAGGCGTGTCGAGTCGGCCCTGGTCGCGGGGGCGAGGGTGACCTCGTATCCCTTCCGGCCAGGGCTCCGGGCGACGGCGGCGCCCGGGCGGGGGTCTGCATCGGAGGGGTCGAACGGCGGACGGTCGAACGGCGGCGCTCCGCGATGTAGTCTCATTGATTGACACCGCGTTTCACTCACGGAGGCTGTATGACCTCGCCCGCCACCACCTCCTCTGTTCTCGGGCCGGGCTCCGGCGCTCTGGACCGCGGTCTGGCCATCCTCGACCACATGGCTGTGGCCCGCACATGCTCCACCCAGGACCTCGCCGCGACGCTGGGGCTCAGCCGCAGCACCGCCTACCGGCTGGTCGACCGCCTTGTCGAGGGCGGCTGGCTCGCCGTGGAGCAGGGGAGCGGGCTGTTGCGGCTCGGACCCTCGGCCACGCGACTGGCCTCCGCCGCGGTGAGCTCGACGGATCTGACCGCCACGGCGATGCCGATCATCTCCCGGCTGATGCGGGAGACCCGGGAGACGGCCAGCCTCGGGGTGCCGAACGGTGTGAACATGGTGTTCGTCCATCGCGAGCGCGGTCCGCGCCCGGTGGCGGTGACGAGCGAACTGGGGGCGGGGCGGCCACTGCACTGCACCTCGCTGGGGCGGGCCTACCTGGCGGCTCTTCCGGAGCAGGCGCTGGAGGAGAAGCTGGCGGAGCTCGTGGCGTCGGGCGAGTCCCCGGTGGATGAGGACTCGGTCGGCGATCTGCGGAAGATCCTCCAGGAGACGCGGGACCGCGGCTGGTCGGAGGACCGGCGGGAGTTCGACGAGTCCAGTTGCTGCTGTGGGGCCGCTGTTTACGACCACACCGGTATGCCCGTCGCGGCGATCAGCGTCGCCGGAGTGGCGGAGCGCATGGAACGGATCCTGGGTGAAGTCGGTCCGCTGGTGGCCGAGGCGGCCGCCGAGATCTCAGCGGGCCTCGGCCACGTACGGCGCTGAGCGCCGGCCCGCGGCACGGGGCCATGAAGGTCAGTGCGCCCGGACCAGGACGCTGTGGTCCTCCAGCCGGCGGGCGCGTACCCATTCCTCGTCGACGGTGACCCCGATACCGGGGCCGTCAGGGATGGCCACGGTGCCGTTCTCCGGTGTGAGAGGCGTTGCGAGGACGCCCTCACGCAGCGGGTTCTCGCCCCGGTCGAATTCGAAGATCAGCGGCTCTCCGCCGGCCATGCCGAAGGGCGCCCGGGGTGTCGCCGACAGCAACTGGAGCGTCGCGGCCTGGGCGACCCCGGTGCCCCAGCAGTGCGGCGACAGCCGCAGGTTGAAGGCCGCGGCGAGCTGGCGGATGGCCTGGGCCTCGGTGAAGCCGCCGCATTTGGCCAGGTCGGGCTGGACGATATCGAAGCGGTGCTCGGCGATGGGGTCGCGGAAGCCGTAGCGGGTGTAGAGGGCTTCGCCACCGGAGAGCGGTAGATGCACATCGCGCAACTCGCGCCAGCCGACGCTGTCTTCGGGCGGCAGCGGCTCCTCCACCCAGTACGGGTCGAGGTCCCGTATCCGGGCCAGGGAGCGGCGGACGGTCGCGACGGTGCAGTTGGCGTTGTAGTCGACGATCACCAGGCCGTCGTCGCCCATGGCCGCGCGGGCGGCGGCCGTACGCTGCCGGTCCTCATCCGGCGTCAGCCCGATCTTGATCTTGACGGCGGTGAAGCCCTCGGCGGCGTGGGCGGCCATCGTGTCCCGGAATTCGCCGGGGTCGCGGGTGGCCGTGACATAGCCGGAGGAGGCGTACGCGTCGACCCGTTCGTGGAGCCGGCCACCCAGAAGGTGGGCCACCGGTACGCCGAACGCGCGGGCCTGCGCGTCCCAGAGCGCGATGTCGATACCGCTGGCGGCCGCCACATGAGGGCCACCGGCGGTGAGGTGGTAGCCGAGGGAGAGCCGGTCCAGGATGCGGTCCTCCCGGATGTCGGAGGGCTGCCCCACCAGCGCCTGGGCCTGGTCGGCGAGGAACGGGGCGATCAGCCGCGGCGGGCCGAAGGACTCGCCCCAGCCGACGGCGCCGTCCGAGGTGGTGACCTTCACCAGGGTGGCGACGCGTACCGGCAGCCGGACCTTCGAGGCGCCGTAGCCGCCGTCCGGCAGCTGCGCCTCGAGGGGGAAGGTCTCGACTTCGGTGACGACGGTTCGTGTGCTCATGCCCGCCTTTCCAGGGTGGCGTCGTAGTCGTCGATGTTCCGGGGTGTCCACACCGGGCCGTTCTCGGTCTGCGGCGGACGGGCCTGTGCCGCCATGCCGCCGTCGACGTTGAAGACCTGCCCGGTGACCCACTGCGACAGGTCGGAGGCGAGATAGACCGCGCTGGTGGCGATGTCGTCGGGGGTTCCCTCGCGGTTCAGGGGGATCTGCGCGGCCCGGAAGTGGCGGGCCTGCGGGTCGGGGTCGCTGGTGTCGACCTCAACGGAGCCGGGGCGCAGCGCGTTGACCCGGATGTTCCAGGGGGCGAGGTCGACGGCGACGGCCCGGGTGAAGGAGTCCACACCGCCCTTGACCGTGTCGTAGGGGATGTGGTTGCGGTGGGCGCGGGCGGCGGCGTGGGAGCTGATGTTGACCACGGTGCCGGGCTTTTCCGCGTCGGCGAGCGCCCTGGCCATGCGGTGGGTCGGGTGGAACAGCAGCCCCAGATTGACCCGGTGGAACTCGTCCCACACCTCCCCGGTGAGCCGCAGGAAGGGGCCGAAGGCGCGCGCGTCCACGCGTGCGTAGGCGTTGTTCACGAGGGTGTCGACGAGGCCGAAGTGGCTCTCGGCGGCGGCGAACGCCTCTTCGGCGCCGGCTGCCGTGCACAGGTCGGTGACGACGGCGAGGGCGTCTCCGCCACTCGCGCGGATGTGTTCCACTGTGGCGTCCGCCGCGTCGGCCGCGGTGTCCGCGACCACGACCCGTGCGCCCTCGGCGGCGAAGCGCAGGGCGATACCCCGACCGATGTTGCGGGCGCCCCCGGTGACCAGCGCCGTCCGCCCGCGCAGCAGGCCGTATCCGCGGGGCGGGCCGCCGCTGTGCCCGGCCTTGGGATCGAGGGGGTGGTTCATGAGGTGCTTCCGTTCTCGCTCTGAGCGCTCTTGTCCTGCTGCTTGCGGTCGTACCGCTCGCGCAAGTCTTCCTCGATCTCCTCCAGGGTGCGGCCCCGGGTCTCGTGCACGAAGAACTTGCAGAAGAGGAGGCCGAGGACGTTGCCGCCGACGAAGAAGATCATGGTGTTGGTCAGGCCCCAGGCGTCACGCATGACGGGGAAGCCGAAGGTGATGCCGAGGGTGGCCAGCCAGGTGACCATGCCGGCGACACCCATCGCCGCGCCCCGGACCCGCAGCGGGAAGATCTCGCCGAGGACCACCCAGTTCACCGGCCCCCACGTCAGGGAGTAGCTGACGAACATGATGCTCATCGCGGTGAGCATGGCGCCCGGACTCATGGCGTCGCCGTGCGAGGCCTCGTACGCCATCCAGCTCATGCTCGCGGCCATCGCCGCGCTTCCGGCGAGGAACAGGAAGCGGCGGCCGAGCCGGTCGATCAGCTGAAGGCCGACCATGACGGAGAGGACCTTCACGGTGCCCAGGATGATCGTGAAGTAGAGGGCGTTCTCATGCGGCAGGCCAAGGCTCTCGAAGATCGTGGGAGCGTAGTAGGTGACGATGTTGAGCCCGGTGTACTGGGTCAGGATCGGGATGCCGATGCCGATGATCATCGCCGGCCGGATCCAGTCGGCCAGCAGTTCGCGGCGGTGCGGGGTGTGCGTGGTCACCTCGCGGATGGCCGCGATATCGCGGTCCGCCTCCTCGGCCGAGCGGGTGCCGGCGAGCAGCGCCCGTGCTTCCTCTTCGCGGCCGTGGAGGATCAGCCAGCGGGGGCTCTCCGGCAGCAGCTTCAGCCCCGCGATCAGGACGACGGCCGGGGCGGCTCCCGTGGCCAGCATCGTCCGCCAGTCACCGCTGCCGGACAGGGCGAGGTTGGTGAGATAGCCGAGCAGCAGCCCGGTCACGATCATCAGCTGGTTCAGTCCGGCGAGCCGGCCCCGGGTGCGGGCCGGCGCCATCTCCGACAGATAGACCGGCACCAGGGAGGAAGAGCCGCCCACCGCGAGCCCCAGGAAGATCCGGGCGGCGATGAGCCAGGCGTTGCTCTGGGCCACCGCGCAGGCGAGGGAGCCGACGATGTAGATCAGGCCGATCACGAAGATCACGGGTCGGCGGCCGAAGCGGTCGGCGAGCCGCCCGGCGACAAGGGCGCCGAACACGGCGCCGCCCGCGATGCCACCGACGATCAGCCCCGTGGTGACGGCGCTGGCGGGGAAGCCCGGTGTCTTCTGGATGTAGGTCAGGGCGCCCGCGATGACGCCTGTTTCGTAGCCGAACAGAATGCCGCCGAGGGCGCCGAAGAAGTAGATCACCGCAGGGCGCGGGGAGCGCGGACGCGGTGTTCTCGCTTCGTTCGTCGGCTGGTCTGCGGCTCTGGCAGCGGCGCTGACTGAGTTCGTCATGGTCGCCTCCTTGCGACGCCCACCCTATCGTCCCAGTGATTGGGAATAGGCGTCATTCAGTGGGAAGTAGTGTGTTGAAGGTAGGGCAGGACGCCCCCGGCCGCAATGGCTGGTTCATGTCGTAGGGAGCTACAGATGTCACGGATTCGCATCGGCACCGGCCGGGTGGCAGCCGAGATCGACGAGCAGGGCGCCGAGTTGTGCTCGCTGCGATACCGCACGGAGGGGCAGCCCGAGGCAACGGAACTGCTCTGGCAGGCGGAACGGGCCTGGCCCTGGCACGCGCCGCTGCTCTTCCCCGTCATCGGCCGGATGAACGGCGACCGGCTGCGGCACGACGGCACGTACTACGCCATGCCCAAGCACGGATTCGCCCGCGACCGGCGGTTCACGGTCGAGCGCCACGACGCCACCACCGCCGTCCTCACGCTGAGGGACGACGCGGCATCTCGCCGGCTCTTCCCGTTCCCCTTCCACCTCACGGTCGGCTACGCGGTCGAGGGCAGCCGTCTCACGGTGTCGTACACCGTGCACAACCCGGGCCCAGGGGCGCTGTCGGCGTCACTGGGCGTCCACCCGGGCTTCCGCTGGCCACTGCCCGGCGCTGCCGACAAGCGTGGCCATACGGTGCTCTTCGAACGGCCGGAACCCGCGCCCGTACGACGGGTCGAGGACGTGCTGCTGCTCCCCGAGCGGCACCACACGCCGGTGCGCGATCGGACAGTCCGCCTGGACGGGGCCCTGTTCGCCGACGGCGCCGTGATCCTCGAAGCGCTCAACAGCTCGAGCCTCGGCTACAGCGCCCCCGGTTCGCCCAGGGTGACCCTGAGCTGGCACGGATTCCGGCAGCTGGCCCTGTGGTCGCCGCCCGAGGCCGATCTGCTGTGCATCGAGCCGTGGTACGGCCTGCCCTCCCCGATCGGATCCGACGGCGACAGCGAGCCCGGCGCGTACGGCGAATACGCGGCGAAGCCCGGCCAGTTCCACCTCGCCGCGGGCCGGTCACGGACGTTCGGCTTCGGCGTCGAGATCAGTCCGGCACGGTGAGCCGCCCGTCGACGCGCCGGGGAATCCCGGCGAAGCCGTCCCGCAGCTCTTCGGGAAGCACCTCCTGCGGCGCGTTCTGCCAGGTGACAGGGCGCAGAAAGCGCCGCACCGCGTACGGACCCACCGAGGTGTGCAGGCTGTTCGTCGACGGCCAGGGGCCACCGTGGTGCTGCGCCCAGGAGACCAGGACGCCGGTGGGGAAGCCGTTGTAGAGCAGACGGCCGGCCAGGGGCCGCAGCACGTCGGTGAGACGGCGCACCGTCTCCGTCTCATCGGCCTCGGCATGAATGGTCCCCGTCAGCGATGCGGGCAGCGCCCGTAGAACGGCCTCCGCCCGGCCTGGCGCATAGCGGACCACGACGGCGGCCGGACCGAAGCACTCGCCGACGGCCTCGTCCCCGAGCGTTTCGGAGTCGATCTCGAACAGCCGCGGCGTCACCGAGAACCCGGACCCGGACGGGGCCCCGCCCTCGGCGGCCGCCGTCCCGCCGGTACGGTGGCGCAACTCCTCCGTGCCGGCCTCGTACGCGGCGGCGATACGGGAGTTGAGCAACGTGGTGGCCGACGCCTGGTCGATGAGCCGGGCGGCCTCGGCGACCAGCGAGTTCCCCGCTTCCCCGGCGGGGACGAGGACAAGTCCGGGCTTGGTGCACAGTTGCCCGGCCGAACCCGTCACCGAGGCGACGAGTCCCGCCGCGATCTCGGCCGCCCGCGCCCGCGCCGCGCCCTCGGTGACGACCACCGGGTTCAGACCGGCCAGCTCACCGTAGAACGGGATCGGATCCGGGCGCGCATTGACGATGTCGAGCAGCGCCCGGCCGCCCGTGAGGGAGCCGGTGAACCCCACGGCCCTGATGCCCGGATGGGCGACCAGGGCGGTGCCGGCCTCCCGGCCGAACACCAGCCCCAGCAGCCCGTCCGGACCGCCGGCCGTCGCGACGGCCGAGACCATCGTCTCGAAGACCAGCCGCGACAGGGCCGGGTGGGAGTCGTGGGCCTTGACCACGACGGGACACCCGGCGGCCAGCGCCGACACCGTGTCCCCGCCCGGTACGGAGAACGCCAGGGGGAAGTTGCTCGCCCCGAAGACCGCGACCGGCCCGAGCGGGACCAGCATGCGGCGCAGATCGGGCCCGGCGCCCATCGGTGTCTCGCCCGCGTGGTCGATCGTCGCCTCCAGGAAGCCGCCGTCCTCGACGACCTCGGCGAACAGACGGGCCTGGTAGACGGTGCGGGTCAGCTCGCCGCCAAGGCGCGCCTCGGGCAGCGCGGTCTCCCGCATCCCGAGGGCGACGATCTCCGGCCGCCGGGCCTCCAGCCCGTCGGCGACGGCCCGCAGGACCGCGGCGCGCAGCGGGCGGCCACCGGCCTCGTACGGAACGGATGCGGCGGTGGCGCGTTCGACGACGGCGTCGAGTTCCTTGGGGGTGGTCGCGGTCGCGACGCCGTCGACGGCGCGGCCGGTGCTCGGGTCGATGCTCTGTATGACGTTCACGGGATGTCCCTGGCCAGGTGTGGTGCGGTCAGTGTTCGGTGGCGGCGTATTCGGCATCGGGATGGGGGCGCTTCACGGGCGGCTCCATCTGGTGGCCGCCCGCGGCGTAGTCGTAGCCGTCCAGCGTTACCTCGGATCGTCCGTCGGACGCCGAGGCGTAGAAGGCGCGGATCTCGGTGATCAAGCCCGTGTCGGGGTCGAAGCGGTACCACTCGTCACCTCGGAGGTATCCGCCGGGCCTGGTCTTCCAGTGCGTCCACTCGATGACGGCCTGGAAGGTCTCGGGCTCGACGACGAGGCGTTCGATGGACCAGGCGGAGCCGACGGTGAGGACGAGCCGGCGCCAGTTCTCGGCGATCGTCGTATTGCCGACCCATGGCCCTTCCAGGCCGGGCGGGAAGTAGTGGACCGCGTCGGGTGTGAACTGGGCGGCCATCTTGGCCACGTCGGCCTCGTTGCAGCCGTCGAAGTACGTACGGATCGTGGACTCCAGCCGGGCGCGTTGCGCGGCCGGGGGAAGATCGGCGAACCGGCTCATGCGCGGGCCTCCTGGGTCTGGTGTTCCGGGCGTTCTGGGTGCTCTGCGCTTTCTTGGTGTGCTTGGTGTGCTTGGTGTTCTTGGTGGGCGGACTTCCACTCCTCGTATTCCTTCAAGGTCTCGGGGCTGGGCGGGTAGGTGCCCCACAACGGCTGCCCGTCCCGCACCCGCTGCTGGAGCCACCCCTCAAGCCGCTCCTGCTCGACGGAGGGCTCGGCGATCTCCGCGGCGAGGGACCGTGGCACGACGATGACCCCGTCGCGGTCGCCCACGAGGATGTCTCCCGGGTAGACCGCGACCCCCGCGCAGGCGATGGGCACGTTGAGGTCGGCGACGTGGAACGCCGCGGGCCGGGTGGTGGCCGTGGTGGCACGCGCATAGGCCGGGAAGCCGAGTTCGGCGATCGCGGCGCCGTCACGGAAGGCGCCGTCGGTGACGAAGCCGGCGGCGCCGCGCTTCATGGCCCGCGTCACGAGCATGTCGCCGGCCGACGCCGCCGATGTGTCGTTCCGGCTGTCGACGACCATCACCTGGCGGGGGCCCAGGCTCTCCACCGCCTCCCACTGAAGGACGTTTCCGGTCCGGTAGGGGTCACCCACCGGGTCGGTGTCCTCTCGGGACGGGATGAAGCGCATGGTGAACGCCTCGCCCACGAACCCGTCGAAACCCCCGCCGACGGGGGAGAGGCCGACGAGGAACGGCTGCCGTATCCCGCGTTTGTACAGCTGGGTGGCGAGGGTCGCGGTGCTCACCTGGCCGAGTTGGTCGAGGACGGCGCCGTCCAAGGGCGCCGATGCGTCTGGGGACACCTGATCGTCCTTTCTGACCGCTGTGGCGCGTACGTCCGTCGGATGGGAGGAGCGGCCACGCGATCGCGACTGGTGTGTCGGAACGCTAACACCGCAACGCCCAAGATTCCCAGTGGAAGAAACTAGTTCCTAATCAATGGGAATCTGGCGTCGTCCTTGACGCCGCTCTGGGGTGAACCTACGGTGTGTCCCGCCAGTCGATACGCAATCTCAATGATTGGGACATCGAGGCGTCTTGCTGGTTCCTGTCAATGACGACGGAAGAGACGGCTGCACCATGACACCCTCAAAAGCGACACCCCTCACCAGTGCCGTCGCCAAGATCATGCGCAGAGTCATTCCGCTGTTCGCCATCATGATGATGTGCAATCAGCTCAACCGCTCCAATATCGGCTACGCGGAAAGCCATCTCGAAGCCGATCTCGGCATAGGCGCTACCGCCTATGGACTCGGAGCGGGACTCTTCTTCATCGCCTACTTCATCTTCGAAGTGCCGAGCAATCTGCTGATGAAGCGATTCGGCCCCAAGATATGGCTGTCCAGAATCTGCGTCAGCTGGGGCATCGTCTCGGCGTGCATGCTCTTCGCACAAGGGCCCACCAGCTTCTACGTTCTGCGTTTCCTTCTCGGAATGGCCGAAGCCGGTTTCGTACCCGCCGTTCTGTACTACCTGGCGACATGGCTGCCCAACGCCTACCGGGGCCGGGCCAACGCCCGGTACGCCGTCGGCGCGCTCGTGGCGTTCTCCCTCTCAGGTCCCCTGTCGGGTCCGCTGCTGGGGATGGACGGCACCCTCGGACTCCGGGGCTGGCAGTGGATGTTCCTGGTCGAAGGGGCCATGTCGGTCGCCATCGGCGTCTTCGCCTTCTTCCGTCTCGACTCCCGGGTCGAGGACGCGCGCTGGCTCACCACCGACGAGAAGCGCGAGCTCACCGCCACCATCGACGCGGAGGACGCGGAGTACATGAACCGGCACGGCGATGACCGCCCGACCTTCTGGTCCGTGCTGCGCGACCCGAAGATCCTGCTGTTCGTCTTCGTCTACTTCTCGGTCCAGATGTCGATCTACGCCAACACCTTCTGGCTGCCGTCGATCGTCCGGGACATCAAGGGCACCAACGACGTCACCGTGGGCCTGCTCTCCTCCGTGCCGTGGGTCTTCGCCATGGTCGCCATGTTCCTGCTCGCCCGGATCGGAGACCGCACCGACCGGCGCAAGCCGCTGCTCATCGGAGCCCTCGTCGCCGCGGCCGTCGGCTCCTACCTCGCCGCCGTCGCCTCCCCCTGGCTCGCCCTGGCCATGCTCACCATCGCCGCCATGGGCTTCAAGAGCATCAGCCCGATCTTCTGGCCCATCGTCCAGCGCACTGTCCACCCGATGGCGATCGGCGTCGCCATCGCCGTCATCAACTCGATAGCGAATCTCGGTGGCTTTGTCGCGCCCTACGGATTCGGGGTCGTCAAACAGCAGACGGGGAGCGCGCAGTGGGGCCTGATCGGCCTCGCCGTCTTCTCCCTCCTCGCCGCACTCGCCTCCCTTTTCATCCGTGAAAAGGAGGACGAGAAGCCTGGCCTCTCCCGGACAAAGGACTCCGTAAAGGCCGCACAGCAAGTCCCGCACCCCAGCTGAAAAATCGATCCGGGAGGGTTCACCCTTGCATCTGAGTACCATCGTCCACGACGGCCGTCGAACGCTCGCCATCGCCGAAGGGCCCGGCGACACATGGCGCCTCGCCCCCGGCCACCTCCGCCTGGAAGACATTATCGCCGGCGCCCCCGTCCCGGCCGGCGGCGCATCGCTGACCGCCGACGAGGTCGTGCCCGCACTGCCCCACCGGCCCGGCACGATCTTCGGTATCGGCCTCAACTACCTCGACACCATCACCGAGATGGGCTGGCCGCGTCCCAAGGCGCCGTATCTCTTCACCAAACTCTCCTCAAGCGCCATCGGCACGGGCGAGGCCATCGTCGTCGACGCCGCGGTCACCCGGCGCGTCGACTGGGAGACCGAACTCGCGGTCGTCATCGGCACCGAGGCCCGCGACATCCCCGAGGACAAGGCGCTCGACGTCGTGTTCGGCTACACCGTCGCCAACGACGTGTCGGCCCGCGACCTCCAAGCCGACGACGGCCAGTGGGTGCGCGGCAAAGGACTCGACACCTTCTGCCCGCTCGGCCCCGTCGTCGTCACGGCCGACGAGATCAAGGATCCGCAGGCGCTCGCCGTACGGACGTGGGTCAACGGAGAGAAGGTGCAGGATGGCACCACCGCCGACATGCTCTTCCCGGTCCGCTCGCTCATCGCCTACCTCAGCCGCTACTTCACGCTCCGGCCCGGCGATGTGATCCTTACCGGCACCCCCTCGGGATGCGGCGACTTCATGGACCCGCCGCGCGCCCTGAGCCCCGGGGACACGGTGATGTCGGAGGTGGAGGGCATCGGCCGCCTCGTCAACCCGGTGCGGGCGGCGGGGGAGTAGGGCGCACCGCACCGCACCGTCCCACCGCCGATCCATCCTCGCTCGCGTATCGAGCATCAATGCCGCAGGCATCAACGCAGGCATCAGCACAGGCATCGATCCAGGCAACAAGGAGCACCCCATGAGCATCGCCCCCAGCGAGTCGGTCGTCTTCAAGCCCTGGGCGTCCGCCCCGGGCGTGGCGACCACCGACCGTATCCAGTCGGTCCGTCTTTCCCTCGTCAATCTGCCCCTCCACGCGCCCATCAGCGATGCCAAGGTATTGACCGGCCGCCAGAAGCCGCTCACCGAAATCGCCTTCCTCTTCGCCGAGATCAGGACCGAAGGCGGCCATGAGGGTCTGGGCTTCAGCTACTCCAAGCGCGCCGGCGGGCCCGCCATCTACGCCCACGCCAAGGAGATCGCCCCCGAGCTGATCGGCGAGGACCCGAGCGACACCGGCAGGCTGTGGAGCAAGCTGGTGTGGGCCGGCGCGTCCATGGGACGCAGCGGTGTGGCCGTCCAGGGCATCGCGGCCCTCGACATCGCCCTGTGGGACCTCAAGGCGCGGCGGGCGGGTCTGCCGCTCGCCAAACTGCTGGGTGCACACCGCGACTCGGTGGACGTCTACAACACCAGTGGCGGCTATCTGTCGATGCCGATCAAGGAGGTGCTGGAGAACATCGACCTGGCCCGGGCCCGTGGCGTAGGTGGTATCAAGCTCAAGGTCGGCTCCCCGGACCCGTCGGTCGACCTCAAGCGCGTCGAGGCGGTGCGGGAACACCTCGGTGACGACGTCCCGCTGATGGTCGACGCCAACCAGCAGTGGGACCGGATCACGGCGACCCGGGTCGGCCGTGTTCTGGAGAACTTCAACCTCACCTGGATCGAGGAACCGCTCGACGCATACGACGCCGAGGGACACGCCGCCCTCGCGGCCACACTCGACACCCCCATCGCCACCGGCGAGATGCTGACCAGCGTGGGCGAACACGCGGCGCTCATCGAGGCGGGATCGTCCGACTTCGTCCAGCCCGACGCGCCCCGGGTGGGCGGCATCACCCCGTTCCTGCGGATCGCGGCGCTCGCCGACCACAAGGGCCGGGCTCTCGCACCGCACTTCGTGATGGAGATCCACGTCCATCTGTCCGCGGCCTATCCGCGTACGGCGTGGGTTGAGCACTTCGAATGGCTCGAGCCGATGTTCAACGAGCGCCTTGAACTCAAGGACGGCCGCATGATCATCCCGAACCGCGCCGGACTCGGCCTCTCCCTCAGCGAGCAGGCCGCCGCATGGACCGCGGAGTCGGCGGTGTTCGGCAGCGGCGCCTGAGAAACGTGAGGACGTCGGGCCACCCGAGGGTCACCCCAGGGCCGTGCGGAGCGCCGTCGGGGCGTGGCCGGGGCTGGTGGCCAGCTCCTCGAACTCGGTGATGTTGTCCAGTTCGGTGCCCATCGAGACGTTGGTGACGCGTTCGAGGATGACCTCGACGACCACCGGCACCCGGTACTCGGCCATCAGCTTCTTGGCCTCTTCCAGCGCGGACGCGATGCGGTCGGGCTCGAAGACGCGGATGGCCTTGCACCCCAGCCCTTCGGCGACCTTGACGTGGTCGACGCCGTAGCCGCCCACCTCGGGGGCGTTGATGTTGTCGAAGGACAGCTGGACGCAGTAGTCCATGTCGAAGCCGCGCTGGGCCTGCCGGATCAGGCCGAGGTAGGCGTTGTTGACCACCACATGGAGGTAGGGGATGCGGAACTGGGCACCGACGGCCAGCTCCTCGATCATGAACTGGAAGTCGTAGTCGCCGGAGAGGGCGACGACGGTGGCGTCCGGCTCGGCCGTCGCGACCCCCAGGGCGGCCGGCACGGTCCAGCCCAGCGGCCCGGCCTGGCCGGCGTTGATCCAGTGCCGGGGACGGTAGACATGGAGCAGCTGTGCGGCCTGGATCTGGGAGAGCCCGATCGTGGAGACGTAGCGCGTATCGGGCCCGAAGGCCCTGTTCATCTCCTCGTAGACCCGCTGCGGCTTGACCGGCACCTGGTCGAAGTGGGTCCTGCGGAGCAGGGTGCCCTTGCGCTGCCGGCAGCTGTCGGCCCAGTCGCCGCGGTCCCTGAGGGCTCCGGCGGCCCGCAGCTCCCTCGCCGCCTGGACGAACAGTTCCAGCGCGGGCTTGGCGTCCGAGACGATGCCCAGGTGCGGGGCGAAGACCCGGCCGATCTGGGTGGGTTCGATGTCGACGTGGACGAAGGTGCGGCCCTGGGTGTACGTGTCGAGGCCGCCGGTGTGGCGGTTGGCCCAGCGGTTGCCGATGCCGAGGACGAAGTCGGACTCCAGAAGCGTGGCGTTGCCGTAGCGGTGCGAGGTCTGCAGACCGACCATGCCCGCCATGAGGGGATGGTCGTCGGGGATGCTGCCCCAGCCCATCAGCGTGGGCACCACCGGCACCCCGGTCAGCTGGGCGAACTCCACCAGCAACTCGCTCGCGTCGGCGTTGATGACCCCGCCCCCGGCGACGATCAGCGGCCGCTCGGCGGCCTGGAGCAGTGCGATGGCCTTGTCGATCTGTGCTCGGGTGGCCGACGGCTTGTACACCGGCAGCGGCTCGTACGTCTCCGGGTCGAACTCGATCTCGGCCATCTGGACGTCGATGGGCAGATCGATCAGTACCGGCCCGGGCCGGCCCGAGCGCATGAGGTGGAAGGCCTGCTGGAACGCGCCGGGCACCTGGGCGGGTTCGAGGACGGTCATCGCCATCTTGGTCAGCGGCGCCGCGATCGAGGCGATGTCGACGGCCTGGAAGTCCTCCTTGTGCAGCTTGGCCACCGGCGCCTGGCCGGTGATGCACAGGATCGGGATGGAATCGGCGCTCGCCGAGTACAGCCCGGTGATCATGTCGGTGCCGGCGGGGCCGCTGGTGCCCACGCAGACCCCGACGTTCCCGGCCCTGGCGCGGGTGTAGCCCTCGGCCATGTGTGAGGCGCCCTCCACATGCCGGGCGAGGACATGGGTCAGGCCACCGTTCATACGCATCGCGGAGTAGAACGGATTGATCGCCGCACCGGGCAGGCCGAAGACATGGGTGGTGCCCTCACGCTTGAGGATCTCCACCGCCGCCTGGGCCGCGGTCATACGGGCCATGAGGATGCTCCTGTCGGTCGGTACCTCGAAGTCGGTACATCGTCGGTACGTCGGTAGATCGTCGGTACGTCGAAGAGGCGTGGGTTGTGCCGGTGCGGGTTCAGCGCGGGTCGCGGCCGGCCAGCCGCTCGACCCCGCGCAGCAGCGCGGAGTGGTCGAGGCCGCCGTCGCCGCAGGCACGGGCCGAGGCGACGAGCTGGGCGACCACGGCGCCCACGGGCAGCGGCGCACCCACCGCGCGTGCGGCGTCGGTGACGATGCCCATGTCCTTGTGGTGCAGATCGATCCGGAAGCCGGGCTTGAAATCACGGCCCAGCACCGCGTCCCGCTTGCGGGCCAGGACGGTGGAGCCGGCCAGGCCGCCGCCGAGGACTTCCAGCGCCGCCTCCAGGTCGACTCCGGCGTTCTCCAGGAACACCACGGCCTCGGCCAGGGCCTGGAGGTGGATGGCGACCATCAGCTGGTTGGCGGCCTTGACCGTCTGTCCGGCCCCGTGCGGGCCCACATGCACGATGGTGGTGCCCAGCGCCGCGAACACCGGCCCGGCGTCGGCGAAGTCGTCCGGATCGCCGCCGACCATGATGGACAGCACGCCCTCGATGGCGCCCGCCTCGCCGCCGGACACCGGGGCGTCGAGCGTACGCAGGCCCTTGTCCCGCGCGGCGGCCGCCACCTCCAGCGAGGTCTGCGGGGTGATGCTGCTCATGTCGATCAGCAGGGTGCCGGGCGCGGCGTGTTCCAGGACGCCGCCCTCGCCGAGGACGACCTCCTTGACCTGTTGATCGGCCGGGACCATGGTGATCACGACCTCGGCGTCGGACACCGCCTCGGCGATGCTGTCGGCGCCCCGGCCACCGGTCGCGACCAGGGTCTCGATGGCCGTGCGGCTACGGTTGTATCCGGTGACGGTGTGTCCGGCCCGTACCAGGTTGGCGGCCATCGGGCCGCCCATGATGCCCAGGCCGATGAAGGCGATCTTCCGGGAAGTGGCACTCATCGCAGGTTCCTTCGTGTCATGGGTGTGTGGTCGGGGTTGTCCGGGTGGTCGGCGTTGTCTGTGTGATCGCCGGTGTCCCGATCCCGGTCAGGCGTGGCGGTCGCTGCCGCGCCGTTCGCGCGGGAGCCAGTCGAAGCTGTCCGCGCTCGGGCGCTCGGACTTGTACTCCAGGCCCACCCAGCCGGCGTAGCCCACGGTCTGGAGGTCGGCCAGCAGCCCGTCGAGGTCCAGCTCTCCCGTACCGGGCGCTCCCCGCCCGGGCGCGTCCGCGATCTGTACGTGTCCGATGCGGTCGGCGTGGGCGGCGATGACACCGGCCGCATCGTCTCCGTTGACGGCGAGGTGGTAGAGGTCGGCCAGGAGGCGGAGGTTGCGGCTGCCGGACTCGGCCGCCACCCGGTCGATGACGGCGAGCGCGTCCGTGGCGGTGCGCAGCGGATACGCGGGGGCGCCACTGACCGGCTCCACCAGGACCGTGCCGCCGATGCGCTCGACGGCCTTGGCCGCCAGCGCCAGATTCTCCACCGCGAGGTCGTCCTGTTCCGCCGGGGCGATGCCGTCGAGCCGGTTTCCGTACAGGGCGTTGAACGACCGGCAGCCCAGTTGCTCACCGATCGCCACGGTGACATCGATGTTGTCGCGGAACTCCGCCACCCGGGCCGGCCAGGACACCAGACCACGGTCGCCCCCGGGCATGTCCCCGGCGAAGAAGTTCAGCCCGGTCAGCCGGACACCGGCAGCACGCACCGCCCGGACGAAGGCGTCGACCTCCGCGTCCGCCGGCACCGCCGTCGCGTAGGGCCACCAGAACTCGACCGCGTCGAACCCGGCGGCCTTCGCGGCGGCCGGACGCTCCAGCAGCGGCAGTTCGGTGAAGAGGATCGACGTATTGACGGTGTAGGGAAGTCGGTGCTTCATCAGTTCTCCCGGCCGAGGGTCTTGAGGTACGGGTGCCAGCCGCCGAAGGCGGTGATCTCCTTGTGGATGCCACGCTCCAGCTCGCCCCGCCGAAGAACCATCGAGAAGGACGACGAACCGTCCTGGAGCCGGATGATGCCGAACTCCAGCTCAGGCGGTTCGGAGGGCAGCAGATGGTCGCGCAGCACCTCATCGGGGACGTCGTAGACCTCGCCGTCCATCGCGGTGCCGACGCCGGGGTCGGGCAGCAGCCCGGGGCAGGTGTCCCGGATCGAGAAGATGCGGTAGCCGGAAGCGGTACGGGTCCGCGCCACGAGCGGGGCTCCGCGCAGGTGGTGATGGAAGGGGCCGCCCTCCATCGCCTGACCGCTGAGGAACATGCGTGCCATGGGGATCTCCTTCGGGAGACGGGTGGCTTCTGCGATGCGGATATTATTTTCTGCATCGCGGAATAACAACCCCCCTCGGTGGCGGTGAAAACCCTTGACAGGCCCTTGAGGTGGACCTATACATCTGCCAACTGAAAAATTGTTTCCGCATGATGAAAAGCCTGCCTCGTCTCCTCTGTTGGCGAGGCATGTGTTGGCAAGGCATGGCCATGTGTGGCGTCCTGGCGGCACCGCGCGAGACGTGCCACCCACCCCAGACGGCCTCGCCCCATCGGCGGTGTACGGCCCGGCCCAGGAGGTTCTCGACGTGAAACCCATCCATCTGCTCGGCGCGATCCCGTTCATCGGGATCCTCGGCGGGATCTTCTTCGCGAACCGGGTGACGCCCTACGTCCTCGGTATGCCGTTCATCCTCTTCTGGCTGGTCATGTGGGTCGTGCTGATCTCGGCAACCATGGCCGTCATCTACCGTCTGGACCCGGCGAACCGGGAGGAGCAGAGCTCATGATCGCCCTCGCAGTCATCTTCGTCTTCCTCCTCGCGGCCATGGGCCTGGGCCTGCGCGCCCGCCGCGGCAGGGACATGGATCTCGAACAGTGGTCGGTGGGCGGCCGCGGCTTCGGGACGGTCTTCGTCTTCCTGCTGCTGGCCGGCGAGATCTACACGACCTTCACCTTCCTGGGCGCCTCGGGATGGGCCTACGGCAAGGGCGCACCCGCCTACTACATCCTCTGTTACGCCTCACTGGCCTACGTCCTGTCGTACTGGCTGCTGCCGGCCGTATGGCGCTACGCCAAGCAGCACCGGCTGATCTCGCAGTCCGACTTCTTCGTCGCCAAATACAACAGCCCGCTGCTCGGCGCACTGGTGGCCCTGGTCGGAGTCGTCGCGATGGTGCCCTACCTCGTGCTGCAGCTGAAGGGGCTGGGGATCATCGTGTCCGTCTCCTCCGACGGCCGTATCTCCTCCCACTGGGCCATTGTGATCGGCACGGTGGCGCTGACCCTGTACGTGACCATCTCCGGCATCCACGGTTCGGCCTGGACCTCGGTGTTCAAGGACGTCGCGATCCTCGCGGTCGTGCTGATTCTGGGCATCTACCTGCCGATGCACTACTACGGCGGCATCGGGGAGATGTTCCGGGCAGTGGACCAGGCCCACCCCAACACCCTCACCCTGCCCTCGAGCGGCATGAGCACATCGTGGTTCGCATCCACCGTGCTGCTGTCGGCGGTCGGCTTCTATATGTGGCCGCACACCTTCAGCGCCGCATACAGCGCCCAGAACGAACGAGTCTTCCGCCGCAACGCCATCTTCATGCCGCTCTACCAACTCATCCTGCTCTTCGTCTTCTTCGTCGGCTTCACCGCCATCCTGGTCGTGCCCGGCCTCAAGGGTGCCGACGCGGACCTGTCCCTGCTGCGCATCACCACCGCCACCTTCCCCTCGTGGTTCGTCGGCATCGTCGGTGGCGCCGGACTGCTCACCGCGCTGGTCCCCGGGTCCCTGCTGCTCATGACCTCCGCGACCTGCCTGGCGAAGAACGTCTACCGCCTCGCCCGGCCCCACACCAGCGATAAGCACATCGGCCGTCTCGCCCAGCTGCTCGTGCCCGCGCTCGCCCTCATCGCCCTCTACTTCACCTTCAACGGCGGCAGCTCGATCGTCTCGCTGCTGCTCATGGGCTACGCACTGGTCACCCAGCTCTTCCCCGCCCTGCTGGCGAGCCTCGCGGCACGGCAGATCGTCACCAAACAGGGAGCGGCCGCGGGCATCGTCGTCGGCGTCACCACGGTCGCCGTCGTCACCCTCTCCGGCGTCACGGTGGGCAGCCTGCTGCCGGGGCTGCCCCAGGCGGTGAAGGACCTCAACGTAGGTGTCATCGCCCTCGTCCTCAACATCGTGACGATGGCCGCCGTCTCCGCCGTCACCCGCACCGCGAGCCCGGCCACCACCGTCCGCCTCCGGCCCGAATCCGAAGCCACGGCCGGCACCGGCTGACCCGACCCAACCCTCGGGCCGGGACCGCGTGCGGGCGGTCCCGGCTCGGCGGCCCCTCGGAAACCCGTCGGCCCGCCGGCCCGCGCACAGGCCGTACGGACGTACGGACGTACGCTGAGCGCACAGCCATGATCGGGAGAAAGCCGTGACGGACAACGGCCGGGACCTGCCGAATGCGCAGCGGGCGCACTGGGAACACACCTACGCCGCCCACCCCGGCATGTACGGTCAGGAGCCCTCGGCCCCCGCCGTTCACACGGCCGCCGTCTTCTATGCGGCCGGAGCGGGCGACGTGCTGGAGCGCGGCGGCACGAGCCCAAGGTGTCGCCGAGCGGGTCACCACCTCCGTACTCGATGTCCGGGCGCCACTTCCGCTGCCGGATGCCTCGGTGGACGCGGTGTTCGCGCACATGCTGCTGTGCATGGCCCTGTCGACCGAGGAGATCCACGCGCTGGTGGGCGAGGGCCCTGCCGCGCTGACCAGGGCCGGTGCGGGCCTGCGGCGGGGGCCTATTGCCCTCACGTCATGGGCCCGTCAGGGGCCCATCATGGACCCGGCGTGTTCGAATGCGTCGTCGACGAGTACGACCTGACGGCCCGCGGCGGCCAGCAGGGATGCCGCGATCGCGGCCCGGAAGCCGGTGTGACAGTGCACCCAGATCTCGGTGTCCGGCAGGGCCGGAAGGGTGTGGGGCAGTTCGGGCAGCGGTATGTGCCGGGCCCCGGGCAGATGTCCGCGCCGCCACTCGCCGCCGTTTCTGACGTCCAGGATCTCCATCGGCCGCCCGGCCAGGGCGGCGGCCAGGGTGGTGAAGTCCGTGCGCGGGTAGGAGGCCAGCCACCGCGGGCCCGCCCATTCCAGCGGGTTTCCGGTGGCGACGGCCGCGGGATGGTCGAAGCCGATCCGCAGGAGCTCCGTCCTGACGGCTGCCAGCTGTTCGTCGTCGGCCGCCAGCAAGGTGAGCGGGGCGTCGAACGGCACCAGCCAGCCCAGATAGGTGGCGAGGGCCCCGCACGCGTCGATGTTCACGGTGCCCCGCAGATGGGTGTGCGCGAATTCCGCTCGCGGTCGTACATCCACCACCCACTCCCCGGCCGCGACACGGTCGGCCAGCTCGGTCAGGTGGGCGGAGCGGGGCGCGCCGAGGTCGGCCAGGAGTGTCGGCCCGGTGGCATTGATCGTGGCCATCCGGCGGTAGTACGCGGGGTAGGGCTCGAGGCCGGACAGGGCACTGGATACGAAGGCGTCCTCGTCCAAGGTGAAGACGGGATTGGTGGCACGTTCGTGGCAGATCGTCGAACGCTCGACCGCGCCGGCCGTTGCCGCCGCCGCACAGAAGCTCCCGAAGCCATGGGTCGGCAGGACCACGGTGTCATCGGGCAGCACCTCGGCCAGACGTCGGGCCGACCGGTACTGCCGACGGGCCAGCGGCTCGGCCATCCCCACCCCCATCAGATCGGTGCGCCCGGTCGTCCCGTACAGCACCGACCCCCCGGTGCATACGAGCCGCGGCACGCCACCGCGGAGCGCGAACGCATACGCCAGGTGATGGTCGGTGTGCCCGGGCGTGGCGATCACCTGGATGCTCAAGTCCCCGGCCGGGAGCTCGTCCCCGTCGCCGGTCCGTGCGGCGTCGAAGCCCAGCTCGGGACCGGCCGGCACCACGTAGACCGCGTCCAAGCGACGGGCCAGTTCCAGACCGCCCGTGACGTAGTCGTTGTGCACATGGGTCTCCACCACCGCGCCGAGCCGCCACGCCCGCGAGTCGAGCACGGCGGTGATCCGCTCGATGTCACGCTGAGGGTCCACCGCGACCGCGACCGTGCCATCCGAGATCAGGTAGCTGCGATTCCCCAGGCTGAGCGTGGCCAGCTGGACGACTTCCAGATCTTCGGGCGGCGCCGCCGACAGCCGCGGCTCGCCCGCCATGCCCCGACGGGACGCCTCGGCCCGCACCGAGGTGCCGCGCTCCGGCACGGCGGCCCCGTGGCGTCGACCGTCCGCCTCAGCCGCTGAGCTCCCGGACACTTCCGCTCCCTATTGACGTTCGGCAATAGGTGATTCCAGGACAACTCTCGACGCCTCGGCAGTCAACTCCGCGCGGGGCCGCTCATGCGTCGAGCCGGGCGGCCGGCGGTGGGGATCATCATCGGCCGTCGTCAGCCACGCGTACGCCTTCTGCGCGCCGCCGGCAAGTTGCGCTCGAAATCCTTTGGGGGGCGGATGGCGCACTCGCCGAAAGCCTGCCCCGATTCTTCCGCAGGACGCCCCCCTGTACGGCACTGAGCGGTGAAATGTGGTTACGGCTGATGGACGACCACCGGAGGTCACCGTTCTTCCAGATGCCGTCAATATAGACTTCCGGGGCGTCGATGAAGGACTCGGCCACGATCTCGACATCTGACTGGCCTGAGAACAGCTTCAAGGCCCGCGCATACTCCTCCGGCGAGCGGATGATGTTCGTACGGAGGGCACCGGCACCGGTCGTCGGCTTGATCACAAACGGGCAGCAGAAGAGCAAGTTGCCGCCTCAGATCAACGCCCATCTCATGGACGGTCGGCATTACTGCATACCTGGGCGTATTCGCCCGGCCCGGCGGAGGGTGGCAGGTGGGGCTCCGCCGACATACGAGGGTGACTCCGCCGGGACTCGAGCGAACCCGCACACACTGCGGTCCGGAACCAGTCATGATCCGTGACAGCAGTCCTGGAGGGCCATGCTCATTGACCGGAGCGCTCACATAGAGCTGGCGGAGGCGACGCTTCTTGCGTGTGCGGCAGGCGATTTCCGGCTGCTGGTCGCCGAGGGCGGGCCGGGGTGCGGCAAGAGCGAATTCCTGAAGCGGTTCCTGGG
This sequence comes from Streptomyces sp. NPDC000941, assembly GCF_053599555.1. Classification (NCBI taxonomy): domain Bacteria; kingdom Bacillati; phylum Actinomycetota; class Actinomycetes; order Kitasatosporales; family Streptomycetaceae; genus Streptomyces; species Streptomyces sp. NPDC000941. The sequence continues at coordinate 9,998 of NZ_JBSFMM010000092.1, read as the reverse complement.
GATCGCGACCGAATCCGGTGCCGTGGTCCTCGACGCGCCCGGTCTGCCCGGCGAGAGCGGCACCACGCTCGGCCTCGTACGACGGCTGGCCGAGCACCCGGCGCTGCCGGACCGGACCCGCGAGCGGCTGCGCCTCGCCCCGGCACAGGACGGGCCCCGGGCGGTGGAGCGGCTGTGTGGGGCTCTGTGCGCGCTCTCCGCGTCCGCACCGCTGGTGATCGCGGTCGACGATCTGCACCACGCGGACCAGGCGTCGCTCCGGCAACTGCTGCATATCGCCCACCACGCCCGCACGGCCAGGATCCTGCTGATCGCCACGGAGAGCCCGTACGGCATGGACCGCCCGTACGGTGGTACGGAGCGCCCGTACAGCACGGAGCGCCCGTACGGCCGGGGCGGCGACCCGCTGCTCGGCGCCGAACTGCTGCGCCACCCCGGCTTCCGGCGCATCACACTCGACTCCCTCAGCCCCGAAGGCGTGGCCAGGCTGGCCGCCACGTTCGGCAACCAGCCGGTGGACGGCCGGCTCGGTGCCGAGTGCTACGCACTGACCGGCGGCAATCCGCTATTGCTGCGGGCCCTGCTGCAGGATCGGTGGGCGGTGCCGGACATCGGTGGCCGGGTGCCGCGGCCCACCGCCGGGGGACCCTTCCACCAGGCGGTGGTGGCCTGCCTGGCCCGCACCGGGACGCCCATCCGGGACGTCGCCGGTGCACTGGCCGTACTCGGGCCGTCCGCCACACCCGCGCTGCTGAGCCGACTGCTCGGACTGGACACGACAGCGGTCGACCGCGCCCTCCAGGTACTGGAGCTCAGCGGATTGACGGATTCACACCGCTACCGGCACCCGGTCGTCGCCGCGGCCGCTCTGGACCATCTGGACGCCGCCGACCGGCGGTCGCTGCACGAGTGCAGCGCCCTGCTGCTGCACGAACAGGGCGCCCGGGCCACCGAGGTCGCCGACCACCTGCTGGCCGCCGAGCCCACGATTCCCTCCTGGGCAGTCGCCGTGCTGCGTGACGCCGCCACCCAGGCCCTGGTCGACGACGACGCGCCCGCGGCGATCCGGTATCTGGACCTCGCCTGCCGCGCCTGCCAGGAGCCGCCCCAGCGGGCCGCGACCCGGATCGCGCTCGCCGCCGCCACCTGGCGGGTCAACCCCTCCGCCGCCGAACACCACCTCGGCGACACGCTCGCGGACCTGCACACCTGCGCGCCGACGGGCAGTGACGCGGCCCTGCTCGTACGGCTGCTGATCAGCTGTGGCCGACTGGAGGAGGCGGGCCGGGCACGGGCCCGGCTGCAGACGGCGGACCACCCCGGCAAGGACCCCAGCAGCGACCCCGGCTCGGGCACGGACGCGGGCGCGGATACGGACCCGGGCGCGGTGCGGCCGTCGGTGGTGCACCCCTGCCCCTGGCCCATCGCGTCCGACGAGAGCCGGCCGCGCCCCTCGTCCGACACCGTCGCCCCCCGCGAGCCCTGGGACGAGACTCCCGGCCCCGGCGCGGCCGCCGCCATCTGGGGCATTCCCGGCCCCGGCACCAGCGAGGCCGCCGCGGACGAGGCCGAACGGCGGCTGCGCGCGTGCCCGCTGCTGGACGGCACGCTGGCGGTGGTGGCCAACGCCGTACGGACCCTGCTACGGGCCGGCCGTATGGCCGATGCCGACGAGTGGTGCCATCGGTTGCTCAAAGAGGCGACGGCCCGGCGCTCGCCCGGCTGGCGGGCGGAGTTCCTTGCCATCCTCGCCGAGATCGCCCTGCGCAAGGGCGTCCTGACGGACGCCGAGGAGTGCGCCCGGCAAGCCCTGGCCTGCCTGCCCGGCCGCGGTGGCAGCGTGCTCGTCGGAGGTCCGCTCGCCTGCCAGGTCCACGCGTACACCGCCATGGGCCGGTACGACGACGCGACCCGTGTGCTGCACCACCCGGTGCCGGGCGCGCTGTTCCAGAGCGTGTACGGCCTGGCGTATCTGCGCGCCCGCGGCCACTACCACCTGGCCACCGACCACTGCCGCGCCGCACTCGGCGACTTCCTGGCCGCCGGCCGTATGGCACAGCGCTGGGGCCTGGACCACCCCGCCGTGCTGCCCTGGCGCACCGACACCGCCCAGGCGTTCCTGCGCCTCGGCGAGCGCGCCAGGGCGGCGCGGATGATCACGGAACAGCTGTCCTGCGCCCACCTGTGGAGCGACCCGCACACCCGGGGCGTCTCGCTCAGACTCCGGGCCCGGGTCGCCGCCGCGCCGGAGCGCCCGCATCTGCTCACCCAGGCAGTCGAGGTGCTGCAGCGGTGCGGGGACCGGCTCGAACTCGCCCGGGCGCTCGCCGACCTGGGGGCCGCCTACCGGAGCATCGGCGAGTCGGCCCGGGCCAACAACGTACGGCGCAGGGCTTGGCGGATGGCCGAGGAGTGCGGCGCCAAGGCGCTGTGCGATGCCATTCTGCCCTGGCAGGCGATGTGCGGCGGGGACCGTCCTGACCTCCCCGGCCGTGACCAGGGGGCGGGGCTGAGCGAGTCGGAAATGCGCGTGGCCATCCTCGCCGCGAACGGCAATTCGAACCGTGAGATATCGCTACAGCTGTGCGTGACGATGAGCACGGTCGAACAGCATCTGACGCGCGTGTACCGCAAGCTGCGCATCAGCCGCCGCCAGCAACTGCCGAAGAGTCTGATCGGTCCGGTGGGGACACCGGCGACGGACCGCAGAGAGCTGTCCTCGCTCTGACGAGCCGTCCGAACACACCATCCGTGATGCCACGGAGGTCCACAGGTTGGAGATGCCGATGGCCGCTGGCCACGACAAGGTGATCGAGGCGCTGCGGGCGTCCCTCAAGACCAACGAGCGGCTGAGGGAACAGATCCACGGGCTCACCACAGCGGCGCGGGAACCCATCGCCATCATCGGCATGGCCTGCCGCTATCCGGGCGGGGTGGGATCGCCGGAGGACCTGTGGGAGCTGGTGGCCGCCGGCCGGGACGCCATCGGCACCTTCCCCGAGGACCGGGGCTGGGACGTGGAGCGGCTGTACGACCCCGACCCGGAGCGGGCCGGCACCTCGTACACCCAGCACGGCGGATTCCTGTACCAGGCAGGGGAGTTCGACCCGGGTTTCTTCGGGATCAGCCCGCGCGAGGCGCTGGCGATGGACCCGCAGCAGCGGCTGCTGCTGGAGATCTCCTGGGAGGCGTTCGAGCGGGCCGGGATCGACCCGGCCTCGGTGCGCGGCAGCCGCACCGGGGTCTTCGCGGGCGTGATGTACCACGACTACGGCTCCCGGCTGCACACCGTCCCCGAAGGCTTCGAGGGCTATGTCGGCAACGGCAGCGGCGGCGGCGTGGCATCCGGCCGGGTCGCCTACACCCTCGGCCTCGAAGGCCCGGCCGTGACCGTGGACACCGCCTGTTCCTCCTCACTGGTCGCCCTGCACCTGGCCTGCCAGGCGCTGCGGGCCGGCGAGTGCTCACTCGCCCTGGTGGGCGGGGTGACGGTGATGTCCACCCCCAGCCTGTTCGTCGAGTACTCCCGGCAGCGCGCGCTCGCGGCGGACGGCCGGTGCAAGGCGTACGGGGCGGGGGCGGACGGCACCGGCTGGGCAGAAGGCGCCGGAATGCTGCTGGTGGAACGGCTCACGGACGCACAGCGACTCGGCCACCGGGTGCTGGCGGTGGTCCGGGGCAGCGCGGTCAACCAGGACGGTGCGAGCAACGGCCTTACCGCCCCCAACGGCCCCGCGCAGCAGCGGGTCATCCGGCAGGCGCTGGCGAGCGCCGGGGTGGCGGCGTCCGAGGTCGACGCGGTGGAGGGGCATGGGACGGGGACGCGGCTGGGCGATCCGATCGAGGCGCAGGCGTTGCTGGCGACCTACGGTCAGGAGCGGCCCGCGGACCGGCCGCTGTGGCTCGGGTCGATGAAGTCCAACGTCGGCCATGCGCAGGCGGCCGCAGGCGTGGGTGGGATCATCAAGATGGTGATGGCCATGCGGAGCGGGACGCTGCCGCGCACATTGCACGCGGACGACCCGTCGCCGCACATCGACTGGGACTCGGGCGCGGTACGGCTGCTGACCGAGTCGGTCGTCTGGCCGGAGTGCGACCGGCCCCGCCGCGCCGCGGTGTCCTCCTTCGGGGTGAGCGGCACCAACGCCCATGTGATCCTCGAGACGGTGGCGCAGACGGAGGCCGCGCCGCAGACGGAGGCCGCTTTGCGGACGGAAGCCGACAACGCTCCCGCGCCGCAGCACGCCCCCGGCCATGCCGTGGCGGGGCCGCTGCCCTGGCCCCTGTCGGGCGCGACGGCCGAGGCGCTGCGGGCCCAGGCCGGGGAGCTGCGCCGCTTCGTGGCGGCCGACGAGCGGCTGCGCCCCGCCGACATCGGGCACACCCTGGTCTTCGGCCGCTCGGACCTCGCCCACCGCGCCGTCGTCCTCGGCTCCGACCGGGAAACCCTGCTGCGCGGGCTGGACACCCTTGCGGGGGAGGGGCCGGCCGACGGCTCGGTCGTACGGGGCGGGGCGGCGGCCGGCGTCGGTGCGGGCGTGGTGTTCGTCTTCCCGGGACAGGGCGGCCAGTGGGCCGGCATGGGGCTGCGGCTGCTGGAGACCTCGTCCTTCTTCGCCGAGCGGATGGCGGAGTGCGAGGCGGCGCTGGCACCGTATGCCGACTGGTCGCTGCTGGACGTTCTGCTCCGGGACCCCGGGGACCCAGTGTGGGAGCGGGCCGATGTCGTCCAGCCGATGCTGTTCTCGGTGATGGTGTCGCTGGCACAACTGTGGCGCTCGTACGGTGTCGAACCGGACGCCGTACTCGGTCACTCCCAGGGCGAGATCGCCGCCGCCCACATCTGCGGCGCGCTGACCCTGGACGACGCCGCGAAGGTTGTCGCCCTGCGCAGCCGGGCCCTGCAGACCCTGCGCGGTTCGGGCGGTATGGCCTCCGTACCACTGCCGGCGGAGGAGGTCACCGGGCTGCTGCGGACCACCTGGCCGGACCGGCTCTGGGTGGCCGCCGTCAACGCTCCCACGGCCACGGTGATCTCCGGCGACGCGGAATCCTTGGCGGAGGCGCTGGAACACTACCGGGACCAGGGCGTCGACGCGAAGCGGATCCCGGTCGACTATGCCTCCCACTGCCCGCATATCGAAGCTGTGGAGCGGGAGCTGTTGGGCCTGTTGCGGGGGATCGCCCCACGGGCCGCCGACATCCCCTTCTACTCCACCGTGGACAACCAGTGGGCCGACACTGTGGGACTCGACGCCCGGTACTGGTACCGCAATCTGCGCCGACCCGTACGCTTCGCCGAGGCGGTCCGCGCCCTCGGCGCCGCCGAGTACCGGACGTATGTCGAGGTCGGCCCGCACCCCACCCTCAGCCTCGCCATCGAGGACACCGCCGAGGCCGACGGCGCCGCGGCCACCGTCGTCGGCTCCCTGCGGCGCGGCGAGGACGACGCCCACCGCATCCTGACCTCGCTGGCACGCGCCCACATTTATGGCCTGCCCGTGGCCTGGGACCGCCACTACCGGGCGGTTGCCCCCGAGGCGAGCCATGTCGACCTGCCCACCTACGCTTTCCAGCGCCGCCGCTACTGGCTTGACGCCCCGGCGACCACCGGGGACGTGACGGCCGCCGGGCTGGCCCCGGTCGGACACCCACTGCTCGGCGCGGCGGTCGGGCTCGCCGAGGGCGACGGATATCTGCTCACCGGCCGGCTCGCCCCGCACACCCACCCCTGGCTCACCGACCACGCGGTCGCCGGTACCGTCCTGCTGCCGGGCACCGCGTACGTGGAACTGGCCGTACACGTCGGCGAACACCTCGGCTGCCCCCGGCTGGAAGAGCTCACCCTGCACGCCCCGCTCGTCCTCCCCGACACCGGCGGCGTGGCGCTCCAGGTGGCCGTCGGCGCACCGGACGAGACCGGCCGCCGCGTACTGAGTGTCTACGCGCAGCGCGACGACCCCGCGCGGGAGGGGGCGGCCCAAGGCGCATGGACACGGCATGCGACCGGCACCCTGGCGGCCGAGAGCGCAGCCGACGACACCGACGACAGCGACGGCGCCGGGCGTTTGGCTGAGGCGTGGCCTCCGTCGGGCGCCGAGCCCGTGGACATCAGCGGCCTCTACGACACGCTGGCCGCCGCCGACTTCGGCTACGGCCCGGCCTTCCAGGGGCTGCGCGCCGTATGGCGGCACGGCGAGGAGACCTACGCCGAGGTGCGGCTCCCCGACCAGGTGGCCGCCGACGCGCCACACTTCTGCCTCCACCCCGCCCTGCTCGACGCCGCGCTCCACCCGCTGGCGCTCGACAGCGGTCGGCAGGAGGAGAACGCATCGGGACACGGCCTGCTGCCCTTCGCCTGGCGCGGCGTCAGCCTGCGGACCCCGGGCACGCCGACGCTGCGCGTACGGCTGCGGCCACAAGGGCCGGACGCGGTGGCCGTAGACGTGGCCGACGAGACGGGCGCGCCGGTGGCCTCGGCCGAATCGCTCACGCTGCGACCGGTGGCCCTGGAGGGTCTGCGGGCCCTCGGCAGCCAGGCGGGCGACACCCTCTACGCCCTGGACTGGACCGCCGCGTCCGAGCCGCCGACGACGGACCCCGGGCGGTGCGCCGTGCTCGGCCACGCCATGCCTGGATGGGCCGCCGGGTTGGAGACGGCGGCAGCGGAGCCCGTACGGCGGTACCCGGACCTCGCCGGACTGACGGCGGCCCTGGACGCGGGCGATCCGCCCCCGGACCTGGTGTTCGTGCGCTGCCCTCCGGCTGCGGCCGGGCTCGACGACACGACGGCCGCCGAGGCACACACCCGTACCCGTATCCGTACCGGACAAGCGCTGGATCTGCTTCGGGGATGGCTCGGCGAAGCGCGGCTGACCGGCGCGCGGCTGGTGCTGATCACCTGCGGCGCGGTGGCCACCGGGCCGGCTGACGGAGTCACGGACCTGGCGGGCGCGGCGATCTGCGGACTGGTGCGGTCCGCGCAGGCCGAGGAGCCCGACCGCATCCTCCTGGTGGACCTGGACCCGGCCGAGGAGTCGTGGGCGGCGCTGCCGCAGGCGGTCGCGCTGGGCGAACCGCAGGTGGCCATCCGGGCCGGCCAGCCGCATGTGGCCCGGCTGGTTCGAGCCGACACCGAGGGGGACGCCCCTCTCACGCCGCCACAGAGGAGCCGCGGCTGGCGGCTCGACTGCGTCGAGGCGGGCACGCTCCAGGGGCTGACGCCGGTGGCCTCCTCGGCCGACACCGACCCGCTTGGCCCGCACCAGGTACGGATCGAGGTGCGTGCGGCCGGGCTGAACTTCCGCGATGTGCTGGTGGCCCTGGGGATGGTCCCTGGGCAGCGAGGGCTGGGCAGCGAAGGCGCCGGGGTGGTGCTCGAAGTCGGGCCGGAGGTGGCCGACCTGGTGCCTGGGAACCGGGTGATGGGCGTGTTCGCGGACGCGTTCGGCCCGTTCGCGGTCGCCGACCGGGCCACCGTGATCCGCGTCCCCGACCACTGGTCCTTCGCCCAGGCCGCCGCCGTCCCCGTCGTGTTCGCCACCGCCTACTACGGACTGGTGGACCTGGCGGGACTGCGCCCGGGCGAGTCCGTACTGGTGCACGCCGCGGCCGGCGGAGTGGGACTGGCCGCCGTCCAACTGGCCCGCCACCTGGGCGCCGAGGTCTACGCCACGGCGAGCCCCGGCAAATGGGACACCCTCCGCACCCACGGCATCGCCCCGGAGCGCATCGCCTCGTCCCGCACCCTCGACTTCGAGAGCCGGTTCACCGGCCGGAACATCGACGTCGTCCTCAACTCTCTGGCCCATGAGTACGTCGACGCCTCGCTGCGCCTGGTGTCCGGGGACGGCGGCCGGTTCCTGGAGATGGGCAAGACCGACCTCCGCGACCCGGAAGAGGTGGTGCGGGCGTACCCCGGTGTCGCCTACCGGGCGTACGACCTGATGGAGGCCGGACCCGAGCGCATCGGGGAGATCCTGCGCACCGTGCTGCGGCTGTTCGACGAGGGCGTGCTGACCCCGCTGCCGCTCACCTGCTGGGACATCCGGCAGGCCAGGGCCGCCTTCCGCCAACTCCAGCAGGGCCGCACCGTCGGAAAGAACGTGCTCACGCTGGACCGCACCCCCGACCCCGACGGCACCGTCCTCATCACCGGCGGCACCGGCACCCTCGGCGCCGCACTCGCCCGCCACCTTGCCGCCACCGGCCGAGCACGGCATCTGCTGCTGATCAGCCGCCATGGCCGCAATGCACCAGGCGCGATCGAACTCATCGCTGAGATCGACGAGTTGGGGGCGACGGCGACCGTCGCCAGCTGCGACGTCGGCGACCGCGCCGCACTCGCCGAACTGCTCAGGCAGATCCCCGCCGAACACCCGCTGACCGCCGTCGTCCACGCCGCGGGCACACTTGACGACGCCACGCTCGGCTCCCTCACCGCGCGCCACCTCGACTCCGTTCTGCCCGCGAAGGCCGATGCCGCCTGGCATCTGCACGAGCTGACCCGCCGGCTGGATCTGGCCGCGTTCGTGCTGTTCTCGTCCGCCGCGGGTGTCCTGGGCTCGCCGGGGCAGGGCAACTACGCCGCCGCCAACGCCTTTCTCGACGCGCTCGCCTTCCAGCGGCGGGCGATGGGACTCCCCGCCGTGTCCCTGGCATGGGGGCTGTGGGAGGAGGCCAGCGGAATGACCGGCCACCTCGACCAGGCCGACCGCACCCGCATGGTCCGCGTCGGCCTCCGGCCACTGGCCACGGACGAGGCTCTGGCGCTGTTCGACAACGCCCTCGTCGACGGCCCACCGCTGCTGCTCCCGGCCCGAATCGACACCAAGGCGCTACGGGGCACCACCGCGCCTCCCTTGTTCCAAGCCCTGGTACGCCCCACCACCGGCCACCGGCCACGCCCCCCGGCCCCCGACGGCCGCTCCGCCCTGCGTGCCCGGCTGGCCGGGCTCGACCCCGCCGCACAGCATGAGGTCCTGCTCACCCTCGTCCGCGGCCACGCCGCCACGGTCCTCGGCCACCCGAGCCCCGACGCCATCGCCCCCGAGGCGGCCTTCCGAGACCTCGGTTTCGACTCCCTCACCGCCGTGGAGCTCCGCAACCGCCTCAAAGAGGCGACGGGTTTGCGGCTCCCCGCCACCCTCGTCTTCGACCACCCCACTCCTGCTGCTCTCGCCCAGCACCTGCTGGACGGACTCCTCGGCGGCGCCGATACGGCCACCCTGGCTTCGGCTCCTGCTCCGAGCGAGGTGGTGACGGGGGCGGATGAGGCCATCGCGATCATCGGCATGGCCTGCCGGTATCCGGGGGGTGTGCGATCGGCCGAGGGGCTGTGGGATCTGGTCGCCTCCGGCACCGATGCCATGAGCGGATTCCCCACCGACCGCGGCTGGGACCTCGACCGCCTCTACGCCCCCCAGGACCAGGACCGGCCGGGCACCACGTACACCCGCCACGGGGGCTTCCTCCACGACGCGGGCAAGTTCGACGCGGGATTCTTCGGCATCGGCCCACGCGAGGCGCTGGCGATGGACCCGCAGCAGCGGTTGCTGCTGGAGACCTCATGGGAGGTTTTCGAGCACGCAGGAATCGACCCTTCGTCGGTGCGGCGGAGCCGGACCGGAGTCTTCGCCGGTGTGATGCCGACGGACTACGGCCCCCGGCTGCAAGACACCGTGGCCGAGGTCGAGGGCTATGTCCTCACCGGAAACTCCGGCAGCGTCGCCTCGGGCCGTATCGCCTACACCTTCGGCCTGGAAGGCCCCGCTGTGTCGGTGGACACGGCGTGTTCGTCGTCTCTGGTGGCGTTGCATCTGGCCTGCCAGGCACTGCGGGCGGGGGAGTGCACCATGGCGCTGGCCGGCGGGGTGACGGTGATGGCGACGCCTGGTGCCTTCGTGGAGTTTGCGCGGCAGCGGGGGTTGTCGGTGGATGGGCGGTGCAAGGCGTTTGGGGTGGGTGCGGATGGTACGGGGTGGGCTGAGGGTGTGGGG
>NZ_JBSFMM010000091.1:0-43038 GCF_053599555.1 Streptomyces sp. NPDC000941 | reverse complement strand
CTCACCCGCGAGCTGTTCACCATGGACCCGGACCGGGTCGCGCTGTTCGACTACTACGAACGGGCGTGGCTGAACCAGATGATCGGCCAGCAGAACCCGGCAGACAGCCACGGCCACATCACCTACTTCACCCCGCTCAACCCGGGCGGCCGACGTGGTGTGGGTCCGGCGTGGGGCGGTGGCACCTGGAGCACCGACTACGACAGCTTCTGGTGCTGCCAGGGCACCGGCCTTGAGATGCACACCAAGCTGATGGACTCCATCTACTTCTACAGCGACACCACGCTGATCGTGAACCTGTTCCTGCCCTCGACGCTCAACTGGTCACAGCGGGGGATCACGGTCACCCAGACCACGTCGTACCCCGTCAGCGACACCACGACCCTCCAGGTCACCGGCAACGTCAGCGGCACCTGGGCCATGCGCATCCGCATCCCGAGCTGGACCACCGGAGCCACCGTCAGCGTCAACGGCACGGCGCAGAACATCACCACAACGCCCGGCAGCTACGCCACCTTGACCCGAACCTGGACCTCCGGCGACACGGTCACCGTCCGCCTCCCCATGCGGATCATCATGCGGGCCGCCAACGACAACGCGAACATCTCCGCGGTCACCTACGGCCCCGTGGTGCTGTCCGGCAACTACGGCAACACCTCGCTCAACTCCCTCCCGACGCTGAACACCTCCTCGATCACACGGACCAGCAGCACCTCGCTCGCCTTCACCGCCACCGCCAACGGCACCACCGTCAACCTGGGCCCGTTCCACGACGCGCACGGCCACAACTACACCGTCTACTGGAACGCCAACGGCCAGGGCGGCGGCAACAACGCCACCGTCCGCCTCGTCAACGTGAGCAGCGGCCTGGTGCTGGGCATCCAGGACATGTCCACGGCTGACGGTGGCCGCGCCCTGCAGTGGCACGACTCGGGTACCGCGGACCACGACTGGGAAATGATCGGCGAAGGAAGCGCCGTCCGGTTCCGCAATGCCAACAGCGGCAAGGTGCTCGGCGTTCAGGACATGTCCACGGCCGACAACGCGTCTGTCCTGCAGTGGTCGGACAACGGCACCGCCGACCACACGTGGACACCGCTCGATCAGGGTGACGGGACCTACAAGATTCGCAACGTGAACAGCGGCAAGCTGCTCGGCATTCAGAACAACTCCACCGCCGTCGGGGCGTTCGCGGTCCAGGATTCGGATAACGGTACTACCGACAACCGGTGGAGAATCGTGAGCAACAGCTGACCGAGCTTTTCAGCGGTGACCCAGCCCAGGCCGGTGGCGCGTTCGGCCGGCTCGTACACCTTGGCCGTGGCCGCGTAGACCATGGTCTGGGCGCTGAACAACCAGACGGCGTGCGTCGCCGAGGTACTGCCCGCCCTGCGCGCCACGGCCGAGCGCATCGAGCGGGAGCCGGCCACTACAGCACGCTTCCTGCGGGAGAGCTGGGTGCGCAGGGTGCTCTGGTAGGGGTCGGTGTCGGCGTAGGTCACCGTGACGTCACGGCGCACAGTGCGCCCTGAGTCATTCGCTTCACAAGGTTCTCCAGCTGATCTTGGAACGATTCGAACAAGCGGGGGCGTGACGCGGGCAATCATCCGGCGCGCTTGGGTGTCCGGCTGGCTTCAGTCCGCCCGACAGCGCGGCCCCGTCGACCACTTTGCCCTCGGCGACCCGGCCGACGAACGCACCGCTGCGCGCGACCGCCTCGGTGGCCTCGGGAAGGAACCCGGAAGACACCTGCCAGGCGTGGAACATCCGCGGCCACACGTCCAGTTCGACCTGCACCCCCGCGCGGGCGGCCCGGTCGGCGAGGATCAGCGAGTCGTCCAGCAGGCGTTCAGCGCTGGAGACCTGGATGAACAGCGGTGGCAGATCCCGGAGTTCAGCCCTGATGGGACTGACGTACGGGTCGTCGGCCGGGTGTCCCGCCAGGTAGTCGTCGTGCATGAGGCGGCCGTGTTCCTGCCGGAGGATCAGCTCGGTATGAGCGTTCTCGACCCACGTCCCCGTGTCGAAATGCTCCAGCCGCAGGTCGAAGATGCCGGAGTGGAGCGCCCCCGCCAGCAGCGCCGGATGCCGCTGAGCGGAGCGCCGCAGGAGAACCGCGAGGGCGAGGTTGGCTCCCGCGGACTCGCCGGCCACGACGACCTTGGGCGCGATGGTGGCGGCGTGGTCGAAGGCGGCGAGGCAGTCGTCGAGGCCGGCGGGGAAGGGGTTCTCCGGCGCGAGCCGGTATTCGGGGAGCACCACGCGCGCGCCGGTCGCGAGGGCCAGCTGTGCTCCGATGACCCGCGCCCCGGAGGCGGCCCCGGACCGGAACCCGCCTCCGTGCACATGGAGGATCACCACGTCGTCGCGGGCGCCGTCCGGTGTCATCAGCCAGGAGCCGGGCCTGAGCTCAGCAGCCTGCTCGGCCACCACGCCGGGGACCGGCTGGTACATGCGGGCGAAGCCCGCCGCCGCCTCTCGTTCGGCCGCGAGGTCCGCGGGACCGGGGTTGCGGGCGGCTTCCTTGAACCACCCCTCCATCAGGGCGTAGGTCTCACTGGGCATGGCGATGGCTCCTCGGCGGAAGCCCGGCCGGGGTTCCGCCCGTATCGGGGTCGAGGACCGGTCTCGACGGCCCTCGTGGGGAGATCAGGCGGTCAGCGCCGCGAACCGTTCCTCCAGGGCGGCCAGGAACTCCTCGCCGTTGGGCAGCATGCCGGCGATCACTCGTACCGTCATGCCGGTCGGGGCGCCGGGGCCGCTCTCGATGAACTCGGCGGCCTCCGGCACGTAGGAGACGAGCAGTTCCTTGAAGTCCCGGGCGGCGTCCTCCTGGTCCAGCAGTTCGTCCACCGTCATGTCCACGGACAGCGGCGCCCGCTCGGCGGACTCCGCGCCGAAGGGCGCCGTCCAGGTGTGCCGTCCGGATCCGACCTCGACCACATCGCCGCCGTCCGGCAGCATGACCTCCGCCGTGGTGTTCGGCGGGATGAGGGCCTGGACCGTGAGTTCGCCGTCCGACAGTGTCCAGGACACCTCCGCGGTTCCGTACGGCGTGTGCAGGCGGGCCTCGGCGTGGGTGAGGCCGCCGCCCGGGCGCGGTGCGACGCGCAGGCGGCGGTAGCCGGGTTCGGCGGGGGCGAGGCCGGCGACCGTGCGGTGCAGCCAGTCGGCGACGGCACCCAGCGCGTAGTGGTTGAAGGACGTCATACCGCTGGGGTTGACCGTGCCGTCGGGCAGCAGGCTGTCCCAGCGCTCCCAGATGGTGGTCGCGCCCATGGTGACCGGGTAGAGCCAGGACGGGCACTCCCGCTGGAGCAGCAGGCGGTACGCGGTGTCGGCGTGCCCGGTGCGGGTCAGGGCATCGCAGATCAGCGGAGTGCCGACAAAACCGGTAGCGATCTTGTAACCGTTGCCGCGGACCAGCTGGGCGAGGCGGTCGCCGGCCCTGCCACGCTGGGCGCCCGCGTCCAGCAGGCCGAAGCAGAGGGCCAGGGCGTACGCGGTCGGCGCGTCGGACATCATGCGGCCCGCGCCGGTGACGTACTCCGCCCGGAAGGCGGCGCGGATCTCGTCGGCGAGCGCCGGGTAGCGCTCGGCGTCCTCGGTCCGGCCCAGGACCTCGGCGGTGCGGGCGACGATGTCGGCGGAACGGAAGAAGTAGGCGGTGGCGATCAGTTCACCGGGGGTCGCGGCAGCGTCCGGGCGGCCGGCGGGGGCCGTCGGGTCGAGCCAGTCGCCGAACTGGAAGCCGCTGTCCCACAGCAGGTCCTCCCCCGCGAGCGAGGCCACGTGATCCACCCACCCGCGCATCGAGTCGTACTGCGCGGCGAGGATCCCGGTGTCGCCGTAGCGCTCGTACAGCACCCATGGCACGACCGTGGCCGCGTCCCCCCATGCGGCCGTGGGGGTGTCGGCGCCGGGGACGACCTTCGGCACGACGAAGGGGACGACGCCGTTCTCGCCCTGCTCGGCGGCGAGGTCCGCCAGCCAGGAGCCGACGAAGCCCGCGCTGTCGTAGAGGAAGGAGGCGGTGGGCGAGAAGACCTGGATGTCGCCGGTCCAGCCCAGACGCTCGTCGCGCTGGGGGCAGTCGGTGGGGACGTCGAGGAAGTTGCCGCGCATGCCCCATACGACGTTCTCGTGCAGGCGGTTGACGAGCTCGTCCGAGCAGGAGAAATGCCCCGTGCGTGTCAGGTCGAAGTGGAGGACGACGGCGGTTACGGCGGTGGCCGGGTCGAAGTCGTCCGGAGCCCCCGTGACCTCGGCGTAGCGGAAGCCGTGGAAGGTGAAGCGGGGTTCGTAGATCTCGGTCCCCTGCCCGCGCAGGGTGTAGGTGTCGGTCGCGGCGGCGGTGCGCAGCGGCCGGGTGCACAGTTCGCCGTCCTCCAGGACCTCAGCGTGCCGCAGCGTGACGCGCCGGCCGGCCTCGCCGGAGACGGTCAGACGCAGCCGGCCGACCAGGTTCTGCCCGAAGTCGAGAATCGTCGTCCCCGACGGGGAGGTGGCCACCGCGACCGGGGTGATCTCCTCGACGCGCCGCACCGGTGGCCCGTCGGGCGCCACCAGAGTGGTCAGATCCCGCTCCAGCACGCGCACCCCGTGCCAGCCGGAGGCGTCGTGGCCGGGCTCGGACCAGCCGGTGCGCTCCAGCCGGGCGTCGTACGCCTCACCGTCGTAGAGGCCGGAGGAGACGACCGGGCCGGTGGCGGCCCGCCAGGATCCGTCGGTCACCACCCGCTGTGCCGTGCCGTCCTCGTACTCCACGTCCAACTGGGCCAGGAAGGCCAGTCGGTCGCCGTAGATCGCGCGGGTCTTGCCGTCGAAGCCGATACGGCCGCGGAACCAGCCGTCGCCGAGCACCGCTCCGAAGGCGTTGCGGCCGGGGCGCAACAGGGTGGTGACGTCGTGGGTCTGGTAGCGCAGGCGCTTGTCGTACGCCGTCCAGCCGGGCGCGAGTACGTGGTCGCCGATCCGGCTGCCGTTGAGCTCGGCCTCGTAGACGCCGAGGGCGGTGGCGTACAAGCGGGCCGAGCGGACGGGGCCGCGCAGCTCGAACTCATGCCGTAGCAGCGGGGAGGGCTGGTCGGACTGGGCGTCCTCGTCCCAGTCGGGGGTGACGAAGACGGCCGACCAGTCCTCGGGCGCGAGCAGGCCCGTCTCGACCGCCGCTGGTTCGCTCCACGGCGAGACCGCGCCGTCGGATCCCGTCACGCGCACCCGGACGGTGGCCCGGCCGCGGGCCGTGAGGGGCTCGAACGGCCACGGCACCAGGACGGATTCGGCCGAGTCGACCGTGACGACGGCGGTGCCGGCCGCGGTCAGCTCGATCTCGTACGCCGTCTGGTACCAGTCCTCGGCATCGGTGAGCGTCGTCCACGACAGGCGCGGGCGACCCGTGCCGATCCCCAGCGCGTCGCGCACATGCTCGAACCTGACATCCGTCACAATGCCCGGCTGGTTACAGGTTTCCTGCCTCACGAAGCGTCCTCACTTCTCGCGCCGGGCGGGTGTGCTCACGTCCATCATGGGCCGCCACTCAGTTTATGAATCGATTCAAAACAAAGGGTCGGAGCGCGGACCAATCCGACATGAAGCAACGACCCGCCCGAGCGGCGGCTCGGAATCTTTGACCGAAACCCTAGCCACGAATCACGAACGACGCTAGGTTTCCGACACGTGAACTTCTGGCTCACCCTTGATCCCGACTGCTCAGACACCTGAACGCAAGGATCACCCCTCCGTCCACCCTTTCCGCCTACGCGGCGAAGTCGACCGCGGGCAAGGGGGTTGACACCCAGGAGTGCGGTTCTCACTATGGCCGCCACGGAATTGAAAGGTTCCAATCCCGACATGGGCGGCCGAGGGGCCGGGCCGCTTGTCCGGGGCCGCTCACATCACCACCGCACGTCGTTCCGGGTCTCCCCGCGCCCGTCGACGTCACCCCTGCAGAGCCGCCGAGCCGCGCGGCCCTCCCCCTGCGACGAGAGGTCACATCGCCGTGTCTTCTTCCACCACTCCGTCCCCGACCGCACCCGCACCGGTCGACGCATCCGGGGGGTCCGGGCTCGGAACCCGCCTGGTGCTGATCGCGCTCGCCCTGATGTGGCCGACGCAGTTGCTCTCCCTGTCCGGCATGCTGGGCGGAAACGCACAGGCCTCCGTCGCCCAGCACTTCCGCACGACGGAGATCGGCTGGTTCATCCTGGTCAACGCCCTGGTCGCGACGGTGATCACGCCGTTCGTCGTGAAGTTCGCCGACTTCTACGGCAAGCGGAACGTCATGATCGTCATCACCGTGCTCGGTCTGGTCGGCGACATCATCGCGGCGCTGGCCACCAGCTACGGCATGCTGCTGGTCGGCCGTGGCATCGCGGGCTTCTACGGCCCCATCGCGGCGCTCGCCTACGCGTCCGTCCGTGAGCTGTTCCCGCCCAGGCACGTCGGCGCGGCCAGCGGCCTGATCGGCAGTGGCATCGCCTTCGTGGCCCTCGGCGGCCCCTTCCTCACGGGCTGGCTGCTGGACTCCTACGGTTTCCGCGGGGTGCTGTGGGCGCTGACCGCCGCCACCGCCATCGGACTGCTGCTCCTGCTCACCGCCGTCCCGAAGACCCCGCAGCGGGTGGCGCGCACAAAGGTGAACTGGTTCGGCGGCGCCCTGCTGGGTGGCGGCGCGGCGGCGCTCACCTACGGCCTCGGCAAGGGCGGCGAGTGGGGCTGGACCGACACCGGCACCCTCGGCTTCATCATCGGCGGCGTCCTCGCCGTGCTGCTGTACGTGGCGACCGACGCACGGAGTGCGCACCCGCTCTTCCACCTCGGCATGATGTCCCGTCGCTCCGTCTGGACCGTGACACTGGCCGCCTCGCTGGTCGCCGCCACCGTGTACGGCACCGGCATCATCGCCCAGCTCCTGGTGCTCTTCCCCAAGATCCCGCAGGTCTCCGACGGCCTGGGCATGTCCGCCACGCACTTCGCGGTCATCGGCATCCCGTCCAGCATTCTCATCCTGCTCGTCGGCTTCGGCACCGGCGTCGCCCTGCGCAAGGTGGACGCCCGGATCCCGCTGGGCCTCGGCGCCCTGCTCGCCGCCGTCGGCTTCCTGCTCCAGCGGCAGTGGCACTACAACGACACCCAGCTGATGCTGCTCGGCACCGTATCCGCCCTGGCCATGGGCATGATCGTGTCGTCCGCCCCGGTGCTGATCATCGAGGCCGTGACACCCGAGGAGCAGGCCACCGCCAACGGCCTGCAGACCATGGTCCAGGGCGTGCTGACCACGGTCATCACGCAGCTGGTGTACGTGGTCCTGGCCCAGGACAGCCGGATCGTCCAGGGCACCCGCTTCTACCTCGACGCCGGCTACAAGAACAGCATGCTCCTGGCCGCCGGCCTGGCCGTGCTCGGAGTGCTCGCCGTACTCCTGATCCCCCGGCTCCGACCGGCGCGGGACGTCGAGGCGGGATCGGCCGTCACCGCTGCCTGATCGCGAACATCACAACCCCGGGACCGCCGTGCGGCCAATGCCCCGCCACGGCGGTCCCGGAATCACCCCCCTCGCCCCATGAAAGGCACTTCACCTCATGACCCGTCGGAACCCGGTCGACGAAGCGGACCTCACCCGGCGCCTCGACGCCATGTCCCTCAAGGAGAAGGTGACCCTGCTCACCGGCGGCGACGCCTGGACCCTGACACCGGTCGCCGCCGCCGGCCTCGCTTCCATCGCCCTGTCCGACGGGCCCGTGGGCCCCCGCGGCACGTCCTTCGGCGGCGACACCCCGCCCGCCCTCCTCTTCCCCAGCCCCAGCTCGCTCTCCGCGGCCTGGGACGAGGACACCGCCTACGAGACGGGCCGGCTGATGGGTCTGAAGGCCCGGGAGATGGGCATCCACGTCCTGCTGGCCCCCACGGTCAACCTCCACCGCTCTCCGCTGGGCGGCCGACACTTCGAGTGCTACTCCGAGGACCCGCACCTCACCACCCGCGTCACGGTCGGCTTCATCAAGGGCCTGCAGTCGACGGGCGTCGCCGCCACGGTCAAGCACTTCGTGGGAAACGACTCCGAGACCGAGCGCATGACGTACGACGCCCGGATCGACGAGAAGACCCTCCGCGAGGTCTACCTGCCGCCCTTCGAAGCAGCCGTGCGCGAGGCCGGCGTCTGGGCCCTGATGGCCGCGTACAACGCGGTCAACGGCACGTCCATGACCGAGAACGGCCGGCTGCTGACCGAAGTGCTCAAGGAGGAATGGGGCTTCGACGGCGTCGTCGTCTCCGACTGGCAGGCCACCAAGTCGACCGAGGCCTCGGCGCTGGCGGGGCTCGACCTGGTGATGCCGGGCCCCGACGGGCCCTGGGGCGACGTGCTGATCGCCGCCGTCGAACAGGGCAGGGTGCCCCTGTCCGTGATCGACGACAAGGTACGGCGTGTGCTGCGGCTGGCCGCCAGGGCCGGCGCCCTGGACGAGACGACGGGCGCTCCCGAGCACAGCGCGCTTCCCTCGGACGTCCATTCCCGTATGCGGGATCTGGCGGTCAAGGGGTCCGTCCTGCTGCGCAACGACGGACTCCTGCCTTTCGAGCCCGGCACCCTGCGCACGGTGGCCCTCATCGGACCCAACGCGGTCCGCTTCGCCACCCAGGGCGGTGGCAGCGCCCATGTCACCCCCGAACACATCGTCACCCCGCTCGAAGGACTGCGTCATGCGCTGGGCGAGGACGTCGAGATCACGGTCCACCCGGGCGTCTTCCCGCACGCCAAGCTCCTGCCGCTCGACGGTGAAACGGCCACCGACCCGGTGAACGGCGAGCCCGGCGCACGTCTGGAGTACCGGGGCGCCGACGACATCCTGCTCTCCGAGGAGCACAGAGACCCGGCGAACTGGTGGTTCCCGGTCGTCCTCGGGGACGGAGTCGAGGAACTGGTCGTCCGCACCCGGCTCACCCTTCGGGCCTCCGGCACCCACCGGCTCTCGGTCATCGGCACCGGCCACTTCACCCTGTACGTCCCGGGGCACGAACCGCAGGCCCACGAGCAACTCCAGGAGGACGACGACATCGCCACGCTGCTGCTCAACCCGCCGTCGCACACCTTCGCCTTCCCGGCCGCACAGGGCGAGACCGAGGTCATGCTGCGCGTCCGCCCGCAGCACAACCTCCCCTACCCCATCACCCTGCTCGGCCTCGGCTACGACGTCCCCCGAGGCACCGACGAAGAGGAACTGGACGCGGCCGTCGCCGCCGCGGCGAACGCGGACGCCGTCGTCCTGATGGTCGGCAGCGACTCCGACACCGAAGCCGAGAACGTCGACCGCACGACACTCGCCCTGCGGGGCCGCCAGGACGAACTCGTCGAGCGGGTCTGCGCCGCCAACCCCCGTACGGCTGTCGTCGTCAACGCCGGCGCCCCGTTCGTCCTCCCCTGGGCCGAACGGCCCGCCGCGCTGCTGTGGTCGTGGTTCCCCGGACAGGAGGGCGGCGACGCCATCGCCGACATCCTCACCGGCACCGAACCGGGCGGGCGGCTGCCGACCACCTTCCCGGCCGCCGAGGCCGACGCACCCGTCCTGTCCACCCAACCCCTCGGCGGAGTACTCGACTACGTGGAAGGCCACCGGATCGGCTACCGGGCCTACGACGCCTGCCGCACCACCCCGCTCTTCCCGTTCGGCCACGGACTGTCGTACACCACCTGGGACTACCAGGACATCACCGTCACCGGAGACATGGCCCGCGGCCTCACCCTTGAGGTCACCGTCCGCAACTCGGGCGACCGGCCGGGACGCGAAGTCGTCCAGGCCTACCTGGAACCGGTCGACGGCGGCGAGCCCCAGCGCCTGGTGGGCATCGGCGCCGTCGAGGCGGGGCCCGGCGAGGCCGTCGTCGCCACCGTCACCATGTCGGCGCGGACGCTCGCCACCTGGACCGACGGAGGCTGGGCCGCGCGTTCCGGAGCCCATCGGCTGCGGGTGGGACGCTCGTCGGCGGACGTACGGCTCACAGCCGCCGTACCCGGATCCCGGTGATCGTCGGCAGCGGCCCGGCGGTCTGCGGGAGCCACAGGTGAAGTACGGTCGGAGCGTGACGACACCACGCAAGCCCCGGGGCCCCTACCGCAAGGGTCTCGAGCGCCGGAAGCAGATCCTGCGCGCGGCCCTTGAGGTCTTCAGCGAGCATGGCGAGCGGGGCTCGTCCCTCAAGGAGATCGCCGACCGCGTGGGTATGTCGCAGGCCGGGATACTGCACTACTTCGACTCCCGCGAGGACCTGTTGCTGGCCGTGCTGGCCGAGCGGGACGCACTGGATGTCGAGGCGACCGCCGACGTGGCCTCGCCCGGCGAGGCGGTCGCCCGCACCGCCGCACACAACGCACGGCAGCGGGGTCTGGTGGACCTGTTCGTCACCCTGTCCGCCGCAGCCTCGGATCCGGAGCACCCGGCCAACGCGTTCTTCATCCAACGGTACGAGGCGCTGACGGAGTCCATCGAGGACGGGCTGCGCAAGGCCCAGGAACGGGACGCGATCCGCACGGACATCCGGCCGGACCACATGGCACGGATGCTGCTCGCCCTCTCGGACGGGCTCCAGTTGCAGTGGCTGCTGAATCCGAGCATCGACATGGCGGAGACCATCCAGGCGTTCAACCTCATGTGCCTCGGCCCGTCGGGCGAGCGCGATGGCGCCACCCCGGAGCCGGGTTCAGCCGACGGCGCCTGAGCTTCGGGCTCGCCTCCGCCCCTTCTGCCCCGATCGCCCACGCGGCCGGTGGGGGCTGCCGGGCGTACACGCCGGCGGCCCCGGCTTCATGACATCCACAGGCTTGAAAACCTAGCCTTGTTCGACTTTTAGTCCTAGAGTCGTCCGCTGAGCGTGCGCCCAGTGGCGCGCACGGAGCCGCGCACCCCTCTCCCGCAACGCCCGCACAACGGGCGGTTCTCTTCCGCGCGCCCACGGCGCGGGATCTCCCTTCCCCCAAGAAGAAACGACGCGAGGTAACCCACATGGAACGTCTGGACAATCGACGCATATTCGTCACCGGGACCGCCTCCGGCATCGGCCGTGCGACGACCTTGCGACTGCTCGCCGAAGGTGCACATGTCGTCGCCACCGATGTCGCCGAGGAAGGGCTTGCGGAAACCGCGGCCCTCGCCGCCAAGGCCGGGACCGGCGACCGGTTGAACACCGCCGTCCTGGACGTCTCCGACGAGACCGCCGTGAACACGGTCGTGGCGGACGCCGTCACTCGGCTCGGCGGACTCGACGCCCTGGTCAACGTGGCCGGCATGCTGCGCGGCGCGCACACGCACGAATGCTCGCTCGACCTGTGGAACCGCGTGATCGCCGTGAACCTCACCGGCACGTTCCTCGTCACCCGGGCCGCGCTGCCCGCTCTTCTCGAGACGGGCAAGGGCGTGGTGGTCAACTTCAGCTCCACCTCGGCACAGTTCGCCCACCCGTTCATGGCCGCGTACTCCGCGAGCAAGGGCGGCGTCCTGTCCTTCACGCACAGCATCGCCCAGGAATACGCCAACCAGGGTCTGCGCGCCGTGAACATCAACCCGGGCAGTATCTCCAGCGGCATCACCGAGAACATCTTCTCGCTCGTGCCCGAGGACACCGACTGGAACCTCTTCACCAAGCTCACTCCCGCCATCGGCGAGGGTTTCGGCTCTCCCGACACCGTCGCCGGCGTGGTGGCCATGCTCATCTCGGACGACGGCGCCTTCATCACCGGGACCGAGATCCGTATCGACGGCGGCACCCACCAGTAGTCCGGTCCGGGCACGTCCCGCCGTGTGCCCCGCCCTCTGCCCGGCCCGCACCACCCATGGACGTGCCCGAACGGCCGGAGGCCGCAGCGATGTCACAGCCCGCAGCCGAGATCCCCGACCCCGTCATTCTCCGAGGACCCGTTGCTCAGCGGGGTGCTCGGGGCCGCCCACGTCCGCGGGGTACAGAGCCAGGGCGTCGGTGGCTGTGTGAAGCACTTCGCGGCCAACAACCAGGAGACCGACCGGATGCGGGTCAGCTCCGACGTGGACGAGCGCACGCTGCGGGAGATCTATCTCCCGGCGTTCGAGCGCATCGTCACCGAGGCCCGGCCGGCCGCGGTGATGTCCTCCTACAGCGTATTCCCGTGTGACCGAGATCTTCGCTGGTCTGATATCCGATCCGCCCCGTGTCGCTCGCCGGGGCGGATCGCGCATCGGTCAGCGGTAGACATACGTCCCAGGACGGGCGCGGAAGGCGCGGCCGTCGGGCAGCACGATGTCCGCCTCGGTGCCCGCGGGGACGGTGACGGTCAGTTCGAAGACGTCATCGGTGTCGATACGCCAGGCGGAACGGGCCGTGCCGTAGGGGGTGTCGAGAGTCGCCTCGGCCCGGGTCAGCCCCCCGCCGGGCCGGGGCCGGACGGTGAAGCGGCGGTAACCCGCGCTGTCCGGGCCCGGGTCCTCGGCCGGGCGCAGGCCGGCGGTGTGGGTGTGCAGGAAGCGGATGACCGCGCCCTTGCTGTAGTGGTTGAGCGAGGCGTGCGGGCGGCCGTCGGCGTCGATGCCGTCCCAGTGCTCCCAGATGGTGGTCGCACCGCGCTCCAGCATGGTCATCCAGGAGGGTTCACCGTCGCGGAGCAGCAGCTCGTACGCGAGGTCGAGGTGGCCGTGGTCGGCCAGGACGGGCAGCAGGTAGGGGGTGGCCAGGAATCCGGTGCCGACGTATGTGCCGGCCGCGCGGACCAGGGCCGCGAGGCGCTCGGCAGCGGCGGCGCGCAATGGGTCGGGGATCAGGCCGAAGGCCAGGGCGCGGACGTAGGTGGCCTGGGTGGCCGGGGCTGCGGGGGTGAGCGAGCCGTCGGCGGTGAGGAACTCGGTGCGCCAGGCGGCGAGGACGTGCGCGGCCAGGTCCGCGTAGCGGGCGGCGTCCTCGTGGTGGCCCGTCAGTTCGCTGATCCGGGCGAGCAGGGAGGCGGAGCGGTACAGGTAGGCGGTGGCGACCGCGCCGTGGTCGGCGGTACGGAAGGCTTCCTCGTCGACGCCGGGCTCGGTCCACTCGCCCCAGTGGAAGCCGCCGTCCCACACATACTGCTCGTGGAAGGCGGGCTCGGGGCTGCGCTCGACGCGGCTGGGGTGGCGGCGGGTGCGGGCGCGCTCGGCGGCGAACTCGACCCAGCGGACCATCATCGGCCGGAACTCGTGCAGGACGTCGAGGTCGCCGTAGGCGCGGTAGAGCTCCCAGGGGACGATGACGCAGGCGTCGCCCCAGCCGGAGGAGCCGGCGAAGCGGTCGAGCAGGTCGGCGGGCAGGTGCTGGGCGGCGGTGCCGCCGGGGTCGGGGGCGAAGTTGTTCAGGCAGCCGTCGTCCCACTGGTCGGCGGCCAGGTCGCGCAGCCACTTCACGGAGAATCCGGCCACGTCGTACAGGAAGGCCGCAGTGGGCACGTAGAGCATCCAGTCGCCGGTCCATCCGGCGCGCTCACGGTGGGGGCAGTCGGTGGGGATGTCGCAGGCGTTGCCGCGGAAGGACCACACGGCGATGTCGTGCAGCCGGTCGATCCGCTCGTCGCCGCACGCGAACGTGCCGGTGCGGCGCAGGTCGGTGTGGACCACCGCACCGGTCGCGTCGGCCGTCGTCAGGCCGTTGGCCGCGCCCTCGACGCGGACGTACCGGAAGCCGTGCGTGGTGTGCCGGGGCTCGAACACCTCGCCGTCCCGATCGGACGGGACGACCGCGTCGACCTGGCCGGCGGGCAGCTTGTCGCCGGTGAAGAAGTCGTCGCCGCGCAGATGCTCCATCGTGAGGTCGCCGTCGGCGTCGAGAGCCTCGCCGTGGGTGAGCGTCAGCTCGCCGCTCTGGACCGGCAGCGCCAAGCGGAGCCGGCCGTTGATGTTCTGGCCCAGGTCGACGAGGTGGGCGCCGGACGGCAGAAGGGTGACCGCGACAGGCGCGATCTCCTCGACGACCCGCACCGGCGGGGCGGGGGAGGCGGTGAGCCGGGTGAAGTCCGCGTAGAGGTCTCCGGTGGCCGCTTCGGCCTTGGCCCAGCCGGAGGTGTCGAATCCGGGTGCCGACCACCCGGGCAGCGCCCGCCGCAGGTCGTGGCGCTCACCGTCCATCAGGTCCGCCGCGGTGATCTCCGCCGTGGCCGAGAGCCACTCTCCGTCGGTGCCGACGACGGTCACCGAGCCGTCGGCGTGCTCGATCCGGAGCTGCATCAGCAGGGCGGTGCGCGGGCCGAAGCCGTCGGCCATCCGCATCGCGCCGGTCCGGCCGCGGAACCAGCCGTCCGACAGCACGGCGCCGAGCACCGCAGTTCCCTCGGTGAGCAGTCCGGTGACGTCGTAGGTCTGGACGTGCAGGTTCTCGCGGTAGGCGGTGAACCCCGGGGTCAGTTCCAGGTCGCCGACCCGGTGCCCGTTCAGGAAAGCCTCGTAGATGCCGTGCGCCGTCGCGTACAGCCGGGCCCGCACCACCGGCGCGGGCACCGAGAACGCGCGCCGCAGCAGGTGCGCCGGGCGCTGCCCCACCCCGTCCGGCTGCGGCTCGGACGGCTCGATCCACCGGGCCGTCCAGTCGGCGGCCTCCAGCAGCCCCGCCTCCCACCACGACGACGCCGACCAGTCGCTCTCCCCTGCGTCGGTCCAGACCTTGACCTGCCATTCGACCCGCTCACCGGAGCGGGTGGCCGGGCCGGTGAAGGGCACCAGCACCGAACGGTCCGACTCCACCCGCCCCGGGTCCCAATCGCCGGCGCGGATCCGGTGGGCGCGCTGGGCGCCGCTCCCCTCGGGCAGCGTCCACGACAGGCGCGGGCGGGGCAGGTGGATGCCCAGCGGGACGTCCAGGTGCTCGACGCGCAGGCGGGTGGGGACGGACATGTGGCGGCTCCCATCAGAGCGGACGGCCTGGGCACTTCGACGGGGCCGGGCTGTGCCCGCCTGCCTGACCGCCCGACATTTAAACGATTCAAAACCACCAGCGATGGCCACAGCACCCGCACGAACACGGGCCAGACTCGGTGTCCTGAGCGCATGGCGGGACACCGGCCTGTTCACGCCCTCGGAGCGTGCGGCCCTCGCGCTGGCCGAGGCCACAACCGATCCGGTGAACACCGCGGCTCAGACATCCGCCTACGAGGCCGCCCGGCAGGTTCTCCCCGAGGCTCGGATCTCAGCTGCGGTCTGGGTGGCGGTCACCATCAACGCGTTCAATCGCGTGTCGGTCATGAGCAAGCACCCGGTGCCGTCGCCTCCCGCCAAGTAGGGGCGGTCGGCCCGCCACACCGGGCTGTCGAGGTCGCAGCGGCGGCGGGGCAACTCATGGCCCCCTTCGTTCTCTTCCCGCTCTCTCAGCGGCCACCGCGGCGACGCTCACGCCGGCCACATGACGCAGGCCGGGCCGCCCGTTCGCGAGAGGCTGGTTCCTCGCCGAGCTTCTCCAACACGCGCTCGGAGATCCGAGCCAGCAACCGCAGCTCGGACGGCATGACATGGTCGAGGAAGAGCTCTCGCACCGCCTTCACATGACGCGGCGCGGCGGCTTCGACCAACGCTCGCCCCTCGTCCGTGATCGCCACGAACGTGCCACGGCCGTCTTCGGCACACTCGTCCCGCACCACCAGACCACGCTGCACCATCCGGGTGATGTGGTGGGACATCCGGCTCTTCTCCCACTCCAACGCCCTGGCGATGTCCAGAAGCCGCCGCCGGTCCGGTACGTCCGTCAGCTCGGCCAGTACGGCGAAGTCCGCAGGCGAGACGTTGAACTCCGTCTGCAACAAGCGAGACAACCGGCCCATGAGTCTCTCATTCATGCGGACGAAGCTCCGCCACGCACGCTGCTCCTCCGCCGTCAACCTACCCACCGCCTGTTCCATGAAGAGGCTGCGGCCGCTCGTCGGTGGTCCGGCCCCCCGGGACATGGCCTGTCAACGGTAGTGGGTCAGTCCACCTGGATGTTCGCGGCGTTCTGGGCGAGCCAGTCGTCGAAGCTCTCGAGTGCCGGGTTGATCTCCCGCAGGAGGTCCAGGTCGCGGGCGCCGGTGAACTCCTGGTCGAAGTCGCCGTAGTACTGGAACATGTTGGCGACCTCGTCACCCGCCGGTACGCCCAGGGAGCGGAAGACGTCGTAGGGCACCGACTGGAAGCGCACCGGCTCGCCGATCGCGGCGCCCAGCTTCTGCGCGTACTGGGCGCCGGTCAGGTGGTCGCCGGCGAGGCCGACGGTCTGGCCGATGAACCGCTCACTGTCCTTGAGGATGGCGAGCGCCGTGCGGCCGATGTCGTTCACGTCCACGCCGGCCAGCAGTTTGCCTTCCTCAAGCGGCAGCGTCAGCGTCAGTACGCCGTCCTCGGCCCGCTTGGGACCCATCATCGACAGGAAGCCCTGGAAGAAGAAGGCGGTGTTGAGGAAGGTGGTCGGCACCCCGGCCTGCCGGAACAGCTCGTTGCCCTCGCCCTTGGCGTCGAAGTGCGGGACGTTGTACTTCTCCTGCAGGACGGGCATCCGCTCGTCCTGCAGCGGCAGCAGTTCACGAGTGTCCTCCAGCGTCGACCACACCACGTGCCGCAGCCCGGCGTTCTTCGCGGACCGCACCAGGACCTCGATCTCCTCCGTCTCCTTGGCCGCCGAACCGTGGGCCCAGAAGTTGGTGACGAGGAAGGCGCCGTAGGCACCCTCGAACGCCTCGTGCACGGACGGCTCGTCATGGAAATCCGCCCGCACAACCTCCGCACCGAGCTGCGCGAGTTCCTTGGCCGCGGGCGAGCCGGGGTTTCGGGTCAGCGCACGCACCGTGAACCCCGAGTCCGGATCGGCGAGGATCGCCCGGGCGGCGCCGCCTCCCTGGGCACCGGTCGCTCCGGCAACCGCGATGACCTTCTTCTCACTCATGCCATTACCCCTACACACAGAGATATTGATGACGCATCAACTGAAGCGCATCCTGGTTGATTAATCAACCAGTAGCACGAATTTCGGCCGCGATCGCCGCGAAAGTGCGGTCATCGCTTCTCGCACCCGACGCGAGGTGGAGCAGGTGGCGAACAGGGACAGTAACGTCCGCCGCCACCATATAGATGACGCATCATCTACATGACCATCGGCACTTGACCTGACAACCGGACACCTGTCCGCGCTCGCCGAGCCCTTCAACGCCACGTTCAAGCGCGAGGTGGGCCGGGGCCCGTTCCGTCACAGGGCGGCCGGGTCACTCCTCCCGATCATCCAGGTTCGTGATGATCCTCTCGGCGATGGTGCGCAGTTGCGTGACCTCGGTCGCCGTGAGGCCGGAGAGCACCGTGTCATGGGCGAAGACGTCCTGCAGCGGCAACACTCGCTCCACGAGGTCGAGGCCACGACGTGTGAGGACGGCCTGGTAGGCACGGCCCTTTTCAGGAGTGTCCTCGCGGCGGAGCAATCCGGCAGCCTCGAGTGTTCGGAGTGCATGTGACAGCCGGCTCTTGTGGAACCGCAGCGCCCGACTCAGTCGGGTGAGGCCCATCGTGTACCGATCCGCGCCGGCGAGCAACGCGAGAATCTTGAAGTGGCTGTGCGGGATGCCGGCATCGGCCTGCGTCTTTCGCTCGAGCTCGGCTTCGACCAGGTGGGCGAGAATCACCAGTGACTGCCAGTTCTCCCGCTGCTCCTGCGACACCCGGGGCGTGGCGACCTCGACCGATTCGGCCTGAGAGCGGGCCCGCCCCCGCCCGCTCGGCCGCGGCGACGTGAGATCGGACAATCGGTCAGCCACCTCTCCCGGCCTGCCGGACGACCGAGCCTTCGTACTGTGAGCCCCGTAGTGAGTTGTGAATTCAACTCACTAGGGCAACCACCCTGCCGAGAGAAGTCTAGTCCTGCCAACCCGTCTGTCCCGTGACCGGAGCAGCGCGCAGATAGGGCCGGGCCCACCCGAGGCCTCGTCAGCGCGGGGCGATGCCCGTGTCCGAGGAACGGAGCGCCTGATCGAGGAGACCCGCACCAGGGCCTGCCAGCCAGCGGTCGAAGTGCAGCAGGAAGGGAAACTCCGCGCGCAACGCGTCGAGGTTCGCGTTCCCCGCCAGCCTGCCGTCGTCCACAAGCGCTTCCAACTTGCCGAGGACCTCGTCCCGTCCCGGCAGCGTCGTCGGCAGACGGCTGTAGCTGATCATCCGGCCGGCGGCCCGGGTCAGATTCTCGGCCAGGGCATTGCCGGTGAGAGCGTCACCGGCAATCTCCATGGTGCGACTGGCGTAGCGGTCGGGTGAGCCGAAGACCACGGCGACGATGCGGCCGATGTCGCGTACTGCGATGAACTGCATGGCCTGGTCCGGGCGCATCAGGAAGGACAGGTGCCCCCGGTCGAGGCCCATTTCGGGGGTCACGAGGAGCTCCATGAACGTGGCCGGCCGAATGATGGTGCCGACGATGTCCAGATTCCGGACATGGGCCTCGATACGGCTCTTGGTGTCGAGATGATCCACGCCCGTTGTCGAACCCGCGGTGACCGCCGAACTGTAGACGAGGTGGGCGACGCCGCAGCGCTCGGCGATCTCGGCCACCGCCGCGCCGAAACGGACCTCGTCCTCGTTGCTCACGTCGGCGCCGGCCTGGCCGGAGTTCGGCTGGACACTGAAGACGCCGTGAGCGTCGGAGAAGGCCGCGCGGAGCGACTCCGGATCGCCGAGGTCACCGCGGACGGTTTCGACGCCCGCGGCGGAGAGGGACCGGGCCCGGTGGCCGGACGGGTCCCGCACGACCGCGCGTACCCCCCAGCCGTCGGCCCGCAGCGCAGCGGCGACCGATCCTCTCTGCTGCCCCGTGGCGCCGAGGACGACGACGGTTTTGTCGATGTTGGTCATGCCGACCACACTGCGCCCTCGGTGATCACGACTGTGTTCCTGATGAACATTGCCGATTTTTCCTGAGGCCTTGAGAAGTGAGTCGGAGACGTGCTGGTCATAGGCGTGCTCCAGAGTTCGGACGGGATGGTTCCCACTGGTCTCCGCTCCCGGAATCCGAATGGCCAGCGCCGATATCCGGACGGTGCCGTCGAACGGGTCAGGCTGATCCAACAGCTGTACTCCGTGGGCTTGACCAGCAGAACCATTCGCGAGGTGCTGCCGTTCGCTGACTCCGGCGGGGCGTCACCGGAACTGCTGGAGCTGCTCGGCTCCGAACGCGACCGCCTCGACCGGCAGATGACGGACCTGCAAAACGCGCGCAGGCGGCTGCACGACTGCATCACCGAGGCGCGTAATCATGGCGGAACAGGAAGTTCATCCTGAGCCAGGGGGCAACGGGCCGAGTGGGCAGTTGATACGTCGACGGCACCAGGGGCGTGTCCGGGAGGCGACCACTTCCCTTACCGGCTCAGGAGAAGCGGTCAACGCCCGCCGGCGCTGTGACCACATGGGTTCGACGGTTCGGATGCCTACAGGTTGTCGACGTAGAAGTTCGTGAGCCGTTCGACGGCGGCGTCGACGTATTCGGGCTCGTCGTACATCTCGTAGTGGCCGGCGCCCTCGATCACCATCAGGTCGACGGGGTTGGGGGCCATCTTCCACAGCTGCATGCCCGCTTCGTAGGAGCCTGTGTTGCCGATGCGTCCGGCGAGGATGACCTGCAGTGGCTGGGTCATGAGTGGGTCGACCAGGTGGAACGCGTCGTAGCCCAGCAGGAGGGAGTCGCTGCGCGAGAGGCGGCGGTTGGTGGAGTGCTCGTTGCCGCCCCGCTCGGTGCGGTAGTAGGTAATAGCCTGCGTGGTGTCGATATCGGTCAGACCGGCTGCCGCGGCGTCCTCCAGGGTGTCGGGCAGCCAGTTCACTCGGGTCATCTCGCCCGAGCGGGCCTCTTCGATGCGCGCGTCGGCGAGGGCGTCGAGTGCGGCGGCCGGGCCGTCGGACTGGAAGCCGCGGAACGAGGTGCCCATGTTGCCGGGGACCACGGTTCCGACCGCCTTGATGCGGTGGTCCGTGCGGGCGGTGTGCACGGCGTAGCCGCCGCCGGCGCAGATGCCGAGGACGCCGATGCGCTGCGGGTCGATGCCGGGGGTCGTGGTGAGCGCGTCGATGGCGTAGGAGATGTCCTCACCGCGGCGGTAGGGGTCTTCGAGGTCGCGGGGTTCGCCTCCGCTCTGCCCCTGGTGAGCGGGATCGAAGACGAGCACCGCGATGCCGCGGGCGGCGAGGCGGGACGCGTAGTTCGCACCGATCTGCTCCTTCACGCTGCTGCCGGGCGTGGAGAGCACCACGGCGCGCAGCGGCGCGGCGCTGTCGGCGTTGTCGGGCAGGTGAAGGTCGGCCGCGAGCTCGATCAGTCCGCGCGGGATCGTGATGTGCTGAAGCATGGGCAGCGCCCTCCGTGAGACCATTCCTCCATAGCTGCGCCAGTACAAAAACGATACTAGTACAGCTTGGAACTAATACAGAACGGTACCACTTGGTTGGGGGACTCACATGTCGGCCGACGGTGCGCAACTGTGGACGCTGAACCAGCGGCTGCTGAGTGTCGTGATGGACGCCTGCACGGAGGAGCTGACTGATCTCGGGCTGGAGACGAAGGAGTTCTTCGTCCTGGCGGAGGTGGCCGCGTCGCCGTACCCGGCAGAGATCGCGGCGGCACTGCTGCTGCCCAAAGCAAGCGTGACGGTCTACGTCCGCAACCTCGTCGCCAAGGGATTCATCCGGCGCGAGATCGACGACGCGGACCTGCGGCGTCACCGCCTCGTACTCACCTCCGCGGGCACAAAGGCGCGAGATCGTGCGCTCGCAGCCCTGGCGGCGGAGTACGACCGCAGGCTGGCGAGAATCACCCCGCAGGACCGTACCGAACTGCAGCGCATCCTTCAGGAGATGCTCTCGCCCGCCGACCGGGCGGAGGCCTGACCACGCAGGCTCAGGCTACGCCGGCAGTACTACGAGCTTGCCGCTCAGGTGCCCGGATTGGCTCACCGCCAGTGCCGCCGCAGACTCGTCGAGGGGGTAAGTGCCCGCGATAGGCATCTGCAGCCGTCCAGCCTCGATGAGGGCGAGGATGTCACCGAGCGCTTGGGAACCCCCCGCTCCCGGCTCGGCCATGTGCACCTGGATTCCGGTGTCCGCGGCGTCGAAGGCCACGAGTGAGAGGACGCGTGTCGGACCGCCGGCGAGTTCGATCGAGTCCGGGATTTCACCGCGGCCGGAGGCGTCGAGGACCGCGTCGACTCCGTGGGGGGAAATCGCTCGTACGCGGTCGACCAGGCCCTTGCCATAGGTGACCGGTTCCACACCGAAGGAGCGGAGCTGTTCATGGTTGCGTTCGCTCGCGGTGCCGATGACACGCGCACCGCGGGCGACGGCCAACTGTACGGCGAAGGTGCCCACGCCACCGGCTGCGGCATGGACCAGCAGCGTCTCCCCCGTGGAGATCTTCAGCTTGTTGAGGACCTCCCAGGCGGTGATACCAGTACCGGCCAGGGTTGCGGCAACCTCCCACGGGACGGAGGCCGGCTTGGCGACCAGTACAGCGGGGTCAGCGAGCGCCGACTGCGCGTAGGAGGGTGTAAGGGAGGCCCCCAGCACCTCGTCACCGACACTGAAGGCGGTCACGCCCTCGCCGACCTGGTCGACTACGCCGGCCACGTCGGAGCCGAGGCCGCCCGGGAGATCGACGGGCATCACCTGGCGCATGTATCCGTGCAGGATCTTCCAGTCGATCGGATTGACACCTGCGGCGCGCACCACGAGCCGTACCTGCCCGGGGCCCGCGGTGAGCGGCGGAACATCGACGATACGCAGCACGTCAGGGGTGCCGTACTCGGAGAACCGCACTGCAAGGGCCATTTGCTCGACTCCAAGATCTTGGGTGCTACACGCGGGAGAGCGGGCACGGCCGTGTCACTGACCGCAGGGCCCCGCATGGTCGCAGTACGGCTGGAGGCGGCTCTGCCCGCAGCCGCACAGAATGACCCTGGTCTCGGCGCGCGCGCCTTGCGGCGTGTCCACGCTCAGCTCCCCGCGCACGGTCAGCTGCCCGATGGCACTGCGGGTGATCATGGTGGGCCGGTCGGGGGTTTCCGTCCCGCCCTCCACAAGTTCGTACTGGAGCGCGCCCGAGGGACAGCGCCGCACGACCTCCGCCAGGCGCTCGGCCGTAGTCCTGTCCAGCTGGATCCACGGTCGCTTCGTCGGGTCGAACACCTCGGGCAGGCGATGGACGCATTCGGCGGCGTGGAGGCAGCGCCTGGCCTCGAAGATCACCGTGATCGATTCCGTCCGGTATGCCTTCTGCTCGGATTCGCCGCTCATGCCCGCCTCCGTTCCTGCCGTGCTCGGCTTTCAGTCACTGACCTTGCTGCGGGACTGGTACAGCAGGTCCTGGTACTCGGGGTGCCGGCTGATCCAGCCCGCGAAGAAGGGACAGGTGGCCAGCACCCGCAGGTTCGCGGCACGTGCCTCGTCAAGGGCTGTACGGACCAGCGCGGACCCGACTCCCGCGCCCTCGTACTCCGCCTCGACCTCGGTGTGCACGAACGCAACGAGTTCCGTCGTACGGATGTATTCCGCCACGCCCGCCACCTTGGACTCTCCATCGACGCGGGCCTCGTAGCGCTTCGCCTCGGGCACGTCGCTCACTTCGACCGTCATGTGTCCTCCTTGTGGGGTCTGATCCCGCTCAACTCGGCAGAATCCCGTCGGCCAGGACGTCAGCCTAGCCTCGCAAGGTTGATGCATCAACTTAACCCATGACGAAGGCATCCGCAGCGCCGAGCGAGCACAGGGCGCCGACCTCCAAGCCCGCACGAGACACGGCTCGAGCACTCGCCGGCCGGGTGTGAACCGAAGCATCCCGGTCACGACGCACGCACCCTCGCTGAGGGTTGCGTCGCCGCCACCGCCAGTAGATGAGCTGTCAACGATTTCGTTAGACTGCCCCCATGGACGCACAACCGCGCTGGCTCGACCCAGAACAGAAGGCCGCCTGGGACAGCTTCATCCGGATGCAGGAGACACTCATCGGACGGCTGTCCCGGCGCATCCAGGCCGACTCCGGATTGTCAGCAGCCGACTACATCGTGCTCGTCAGCCTCACCGAAAGAGGCAACGGGCGGATGCGCTTCCTGGATCTGGCCAAACTCGTGGAGTGGGAGAAGAGCCGAATGTCCCACCAGGTCACGCGGATGGCGAAACGCGGGCTCGTGGCCAGGGAGGAATGCCCCGACGACGGACGCGGAGCATTCATCGTCGCCACCCCGGCCGGCTACAAGGCGATCGAAGAGGCCGCACCCCCGCACGTCGAGCACGTCCGCCGCCTGTTCATCGATGCCCTGACCCCGAACCAGCTCAGCACACTCGGCCGGATCTCCAAGCGCGTCCTGGACCACATGGAGAAGCAGCCGGACTGACCGGGCGGGGGACGCGACTGCCTGGATCACGAGAGGTCTGCCCTGCGCCGACTCGAAGGGACGTCCTGACGCACGGGGCTGCCGGTCGGCGGGGGTTTCCCTCCTCTCCTCCCACGCCAGGACTGGAAGGGCGCAGGGTTGACTGAGCTTTCATCCGGAACCCTAGGGCAACATGGTTGACCTGTCAACCTCTGGGGATCGGGGCAGAAGTAGCCGCACATCGGCCGCCCTTGGCGGCGGCAAGGCCGACGCCGGGTGGCGCTGCCGGGGCTACACCACGATCACCGGCAGCCCGGCCTGATGGGCAAGCAGCTGACGGACGGTGACATCGCCCTTGCCGGCGGCGGCGAATTCGGGCCAATAGGCCGCCACACGCTCATCGTGGTCGAGCAGGCCACGTGCGTGCAACACCACGAGCGCCACTGCCGCCACGCCCTTGGACGTGGAGAAGACCGGCACCATCGTTTCCGCCTCCCAGGGAAGACGGTTGCGGCCGTCCCGGTAGCCGCCCCATAGGTCCACGACCTTCCGCCCGCAGTGGTAGACGGCGCGCCGCCTGTCGAGAGGGGCACCCCCGACCGGTGGGTGCAGCTGCACCCACCGCGACACGATCTAGTTGACATGCCAACCATAGAAGTGTCATGGTTTACGTGTCAACTAGATCGGCGGAGGTGGTGTGGGCGCGGGACCTGCCCGGCGGGGAACTCGCGCAGGTCGCCCGGCACGGACGTCCCGCCCGGTCGTCACGGACCACGCACCGCCACACCCCGACACAACGAAAGCGTTGAGCGAAGTGAACACGATGGATGTTTCGCAAATCGAGTTCGGTATCGACAGCTTCGGAGACCGGCCCCGAAACGACCAGGGCGTGATCGTCTCGCACGCGCAGGCGATCCGCGCCGCGGTGACCGAAGCGGTCCTTGCCGACCAGGTCGGTATCGACGTTGTTGCGTTGGGCGAGCACCACCGGCCCGAGTACGCGATCTCCAGCCCTGAGACAGTGCTGGCGGGCATCGCGACAGCCACGAAGCGCATCCGGCTGGCCTCGGGCGTGACAGTGCTGTCCTCGGACGACCCGGTGCGAGTGTTCCAGCGGTTCGCCACGGTCGATGCGCTCTCCAACGGCCGCGCCGAGGTGATCCTCGGACGCGGTTCCTTCACCGAGTCGTTCCCCCTGTTCGGGTACGACCTCAAGGACTACGAGGTGCTGTTCGAGGAGAAGATCGACCTGTTCCATCGGCTCCTGGACGAGAAGCCGGTCAGCTGGGAAGGCACCACGCGTGCCGCCCTGCACGATGCGGACGTGTACCCGAAGACGGATTCGGGACGTCTCAACACCTGGGTAGGGGTTGGCGGGACACCGCAGTCCGTGCTCCGCACCGCTCAGTACGGCTTCCGGCTCATGCTCGCAATCATCGGCGGCGCCCCCGACCGGTTCGCTCCCTACGTGGATCTGTACCGGCGTGCCAGCCACGAGTTCGGCACGACCGCGCAGCCAATCGGCACGCATTCGCCCGGCTTCGTCGCCTCCACTGACGAAGAGGCCAAGGAGCTCTTCTACCCTGGGTACAAGGAGATCCGCGACCGGATCGGGGGGCAGCGCGGCTGGCCGCCGCTCCGCCGGGAAGAATTCGACGCCGAGGTGGACCGCGGGTCGCTGTACGTCGGCTCGGTCGAGACGGTCGCGGCCAAGATCGCCCATGCCATCCGGGTCCTGAACGCGGGCCGGTTCGACATGATCTACTCCGCCGCCGGCACCGTTTCAGCCTCCGCACGTCTGCGTTCGGTCGAGCTGTACGGCACCCAGGTCATCCCTCGGATCCGCGAGCTTCTGGCCGAGCAGCCCGCGGCCACGGCGGGAGCGGCGCGATGACCAACCCTGTCACCACTGTCGGGATCCTGGGAGCCGGGAAAGTCGGCACCGTCCTGGCGCGCCTGGCGGTCGCCGCCGGCTATCGAGTCCTGATCTCCGGGTCCGGTGATCCCTCCAAGATCGCGCTTACCACCAAGATCCTCACCCCCGGAGCGATCGCCGTATGGCCGGCCCAGGCCGCGGATGCCGCCGACGTGGTGGTCCTGGCTCTGCCGCTCGGCAAACACCGCGACCTCCCAGTCCCGAAGCTGGAGGGAAAGCTGGTCATCGACGCGATGAACCACTGGTGGGAGGTCGATGGTCCCCGCGACGCGATCCTCCCTCCCGATACCTCTTCGAGCGAAGTCGTTCAGCGGTTCCTGACAGGCGCACGTGTCGTGAAAGCCCTCAACCACATGGGTTACCACGACCTCGAGGACGGGGCTCGTCCAGCCGGCGGCCTCCGACGCAAGGCCATCGCGATCGCCGGCGACTCGCCCAAGGATCTCGCCGTCGTGTCTGCGCTGATCGACACTCTCGGATTCGACCCACTCACCATCGGCGACCTCACAGCGGGCGTCCGACTCGAGCCCGGAACCCCCGCCTTCGGAGCCAATGTCGACGCCGTCCGGCTTCGCGTGCTTACCGCCACCCCCGCTCCGACAACACTTTTTGAGCACTCGTAACAGAAGAACAGAAGCACCTCGGCCGGACCGGAGAACCTGGCGCAAGCGAAGAACGAATATTCTTCCATACCGAGGTGTGCCAGGATTTCGGTGGACGTGATCTGGTTGCGCTGCTGGTGAGCAAGGCACTCACAGACAGCATTCGCGAAAACGTCACCGTCGTGCCGTTGTGCCCAATGTTCGCTCGCCATCTGCGGGTGCATGGCGACGAATTCGTCGCGAACGGTGGTGTGTTCCGTCAGCCGATACCTGACGACATAGGCGTGATCACGCGCGCCGCGCTCGGCGAAGCGTGAGGCCATCTCCCTGGGTTGCATCGACAATGTGACGCAGTGAAGCGCCGCCAGGTGCCTCCTGGTACCAGGGCGGACGCAACGCGGTTCTCACGGCGCGAAGATGGCAATTATGCATGGAGGACGAATGCGGCCAATCATTCCCGACTACCTGGCCGAGGTACTGAGAGATGTGGAGTCGGACACGTCCGGAGAGCCGGCGGGATACATCCCTGAGCTCGCAGCAGCGAACCCCGAGCGCCTCGGTGCGGCCTTTGCCATGATTGACGGAGAGGTCTATGGTGCCGGTGACATCGATATCGAGTTCACAATCCAATCGATCTCCAAGCCGTTCGTGTATGCGTTGGCCCTGTCTGATCGCGGATTCGACCCCGTGCTCGCCAAAGTCGGTGTCGAACCGTCCGGAGAGGCGTTCAACGAGATCTCTCTCGAAAGCGATACGGGGCGCCCTCTCAATCCCATGATCAACGCTGGCGCGATCACCGTACACTCACTGGCCGGCGCGGAGGACCTGAATCCGACGGAGCGTGTGGAACGCGTGCTCCACGGCCTCTCGGCGTTCGCCGGTCGTCGACTGAAGATGGATGAGGCGGTATGTGCGTCAGAGATGGAGCACGCGCACCGCAACCTCGCCATTGCCCACATGCTCCGCAGTCACGATGTCCTCACCAAGGACCCAAGGACCATCGTGGACGGCTACACCCGCCAGTGTTCCGTGCTCGTCACCACGCGTGATCTGGCCATGATGGCTGCGACGTTGGCCAACCGTGGGATCAACCCTCTCTCGGGTGAGCAGGTGGTGCCGGAACCGGTGGTGCGTCAGGTGCTGAGCGTCATGTTCAGCTGTGGAATGTACGACGCCGCTGGTGACTGGGCGACCCAGGTCGGTATTCCGGCAAAGAGCGGGGTGGCCGGGGGCCTGATCGGCGCGCTCCCCGGACAGATCGGCATTGCCACGTTCTCACCACGACTGGACGGTCACGGGAACAGTGTTCGCGGGGTGTCACTGTTCGAGCGATTCTCTTCGGACATGGGTCTGCATGTGATGGAGGTCCCCGCCGCCGCGCGTGCCGTCGTGCGGTCCCACCATGTCGTCGGCAGCGGACCGAACGCGCTCCGGGTCCTGCAACTGCAAGGTGGCGTCGGCTTTGCCGGAGCCGAGAGAGTTGTTCAGGAAGCCATGGACATTTTGCCTTCGGACGTCAGGGTGGCTTTGGACCTGACAAGGGTCCATTCGATCGACGATGTGGCACGGCGCGTGCTGCTGGAGGTCGCACGCCGGCTGACGCTGACTGGTCACGAGGTCTACCTCGTCGACCCAGAATCGATCATGCCCGATCCCGATCCCGGCGATGGTGGCCGAGTCACAGTCGTAGACAACGTGGATCAGGCTGTGATCCCGACTCGGGGCAGCTCAGCACAGGAGCCAGCCGGATACGGATCGGCGAATCCTCTGGCCCGCCTCCAATAACACAGAGTTCTCACACAGATATGGGCCGGTGTTCGTACGTCGGCCGGGAGGGAAAGAAATCATGGGTTACATCACCGTCGGC
Organism: Streptomyces sp. NPDC000941; assembly: GCF_053599555.1. Taxonomy (NCBI): domain Bacteria; kingdom Bacillati; phylum Actinomycetota; class Actinomycetes; order Kitasatosporales; family Streptomycetaceae; genus Streptomyces; species Streptomyces sp. NPDC000941. Next base: position 15,298 of record NZ_JBSFMM010000091.1, on the reverse strand, counting down.
ATGGAGAACAGTACGCCGGTCGAGCTCTACTACGAGGATCAGGGTTCCGGGCAGCCGGTCGTCCTGATCCACGGCTACCCGCTGAACGGGCACAGCTGGGAACGTCAGACGCGCGAGCTGTTGGCCCAGGGCTATCGGGTCATCACCTATGACCGTCGTGGCTTCGGCCAGTCGTCGAAGGTGAACTCCGGTTACGACTACGACACCTTCGCCGCTGACCTGAACACGGTCCTTGAGACCCTCAACCTCCAGGACGTCGTCCTTGTCGGTTTCTCGATGGGCACCGGGGAACTCGCCCGCTATGTGAGTCGCTACGGTCATGAGCGTGTCGCGAAGCTCGCCTTCCTCGCCTCGCTCGAGCCGTTTCTCGTCGCCCGCGACGACAACCCCGACGGGGTGCCGCAGGAGGTCTTCGACGGCATCGCCGCGACCGCAAAGGCGGATCGGTACGCCTGGTACAAGCAGTTCTACGCGGACTTCTACAACCTCGACGAGAACCTCGGCACCCGTATCAGCGAGGAGGTCGTGACCGGTAGCTGGAACGTCGCAATCCGCAGCGCTCCGGTGGCTGCGTACGCTGTGGTATCGGCATGGATCGAGGACTTCCGCGCCGATGTCGAGGCGGTCCGCGCGAGCGGCAAGCCCGCACTGATCCTGCACGGAACGAAGGACAACATCCTCCCGATCGACGCCACTGGGCGCCGATTCCACAAGGCACTCCCCGAGGCCGACTACGTCGAGGTCGAAGGAGCACCGCACGGCCTGCTCTGGACCCACGCCGACGAGGTCAACACCGCGCTGCGCGACTTCCTCTCGAAGTGACGGTGGATGACCGGCTGTTCCCCTGACGGATTCTCATGACGCGGAACCGCGTCAACGCCGCCGACGAGGGGCGTATGTGGCGCCGAACTGTTGTTGAGGCGCCACATACGCCCCTCGAACGCGGGAGGGATACGACATGCCGTGGAGCACTCGCCGGCTCGCAGCGGGGCGACCTCCAGCGCACGAGCCCGCTGCGCAGGGCCGGCGTCGCCGATCCGGCGAGGATCTCCACGTCCCGCAGCTCTCCGGTGCGCAGCCGCTTGAGGACGAGTTCCTCGCGCCGGACGACGAAGACGCCGACGAGGGCCGAGTAGACGGCGAACAGCAGGGAGAAGCCGACCGCGGCGGGCAGCATGAGCGTTCCGGTGGTCAGCCCGGCTCCCGCGAGATCCATCTCCTTGGCCGCCGACTTCACACTGAACGGCAGCACCAGCGGCACGAACAGGGTAGCGATCAGGGGCCCCTTGTTCCGTCCAAAGAGGGTCAGCTCGGCGCGGGCGAGGGCGACCATGCGCGACCTCAGCGTGCTGATTCGCGCCACGCCGCACCGAGGCGCTCGGAGTGGCCGTGGTGGCGCTCATGCCACGTACTCCTTCGCCGTCTCCGGTGTCGTTCCGTCGCTCGTCCGTGAGGAGACCTCTTTGACGATGCTCAGGAAGGCTTCCTCCAGGGACGCCGAGCGCACGTCCAGGCGGCGCAGCTCGACTCCGGCCTGTCCGGCCCACACCAGCAGTCCGGTGGCCGCGCGCCGGAGTTCCCGGGTTTGCAGCTTGACCATCCGGCCGTCGACCTCGTGGTCGCTCACGCCCAGTGAGGCGAGCGGTGGCAGGTCGCCCACGAAGTAGCCCGCGGGGAGTTCGAAGGAGATGTGGGACGGCTGAGCCGCGGTCACCTCGGTCGGGGTCCAGGTGGCGGCGATCCGTCCCTCGTGCATGATCGCGAGCCGGTCGGCGAGGTGCTGGGCCTCCTCCAGGTAGTGCGTGGTCAGCAGCACCGTCGTACCGGCGTCACGCAGTGCGCTCACCAACTCCCAGGTGTCCCGGCGGCCTTCGGCGTCCAGCCCGGCGCTGGGCTCGTCCAGGAAGAGCACCTCGGGGTCGCCGAGCAGCGCGAGCGCCAGGTCCAGGCGGCGCCGCTGGCCGCCGGAGAGCTGCTTCACGCGGGTGTCGGTCTTCGACTTCAGGCCGACCAGATCCAGGACTTCGGCCGGCGGGCGGGCGCCGCTCACACACCCCGCCCACATGCTGGCGGTCTCCGCGACTGTCAGTTCGGAGGGGAAGCCGCCCTCCTGGAGCATGACCCCGGTGCGGGGGCGTACGGCGGCCCGTTCGGTGTACGGGTCGTGCCCGAGGACGCGCACTCGCCCGCCGGTCGGAGCCGCGAGGCCCTCCAGTAGTTCGACCGTCGACGTCTTGCCGGCGCCGTTCGTGCCCAGCAGCGCGAAGACCTCGCCGCGGCGCACGGAGAAGTCGACACCGCGCACGGCCTCGAACCCGCCCCCGTACACACGCCGCAGGTCCGTGACCTCAATCACAGGTTCGTGTCCGTCTGTTCTCATGTTTCAACCCTCTCCGTGGAAGCACGGGGAACCAGTGCGCCCTGTCACCAGCCGGCATGACAAACGTCATACGGCGGTTGTGTGCGAGGGAGGCACGCCTGTTCAGTACTCCGGCAGCGGTGTGGCCCTGAGCTAGTGATCGTCGTTGACCAGGCGTGAAGGGCGTGGCTGAGGCCGACTGCTGGACTGGGGAGTTGGAGTCGGTGTTCGAGAGCGGGTGGCAGGCCGGCTCGGTCGGGCGGATCTACGGTGGCGCATGCGGGACTACGTCCGCGGTCCGCTGGGCCGAGCGCGAATCATCACCCTTTTCGGGATCACAGCCCATAACTGCTCATAGCTCAGTTCGCCCTCGGGGGAACCGCGTTCAGAACTCCTGCCCGGCCGGCCGCACCAGGACCTCGTGCACCGCGAACCGACGTGGCGACGCTGCCTGGCCCGCCGGCCGGCCACGGAACTGATGTTGACGATGTCGGCGTGCGCGGCGGCATTCAACGCTACGAGAGACGCGCGATCGGTGACGTCCGCCTCGATGGCAATCGCGCCGTTGCCGATCTCCTCTGCGATGGCGGCGATGCGATCGAGCCGGCGAGCCAGAAGTGCCACGGCGAATCCGGCCGCCGCGCGTTCTCGGGCGGTCGCGGCGCCGACCCCGGAGGATGCACCGGTGACGACGGCGACACCAGCCGAGGTGCGGGAATCGGTCATACGTCTCCCCCTTTCGATTCTCCTGCAGCCGATCAACAATTAGTTGACATGTCGACCACTGGAGAGCGCACATCGAAGCATTGGAGGGTTCGCACGACAACTGGCACGTCGGCAGCACTTTGACGGTTTCACTGTGCTCAGGGAGAGGGTCAGCTTCTCCGGAATCTCGTTGTTCGTGCGCCCTCGCGCCACGAAGCGGACGATCTTGTGCTCCTGCGGGCTCAGTCGCTGTGTGGCGGCCGAGTTCTCGGTGTGCTGCGGTGGGCTCAGGTGCTCCAGAAGCCACACGGTGACAGACGGGGAGATGAGAGAGTCCCCTCCGGCCGCGGCATGCACCGCCTCGATCAGCAGCCGGCGCGTCGGAAGCGGCATGGAAGCTGGGACGCTTCAGCTGCCACCCACTGTGTGGTGCCTCAGGTCTGGTTCTCGCCACCGTCGACGTAGACGTTCGCGCCGACGACGTAGCTGCTCTGGCCCGAGGCCAGGAAGGCCACGACTGCGGCGGCCTCCTCGGGCTGGCCCATGCGGCCCTTGGGCACGGTCGCGGCGACCTGCTCCTTGATGGCCCGGGCGGTCTCCTCGTCGCCGAAGGCGGCGGTGCCCCCGGGAGTCTCGATCCATGCCGGCGAGACCACGTTGACCCGGATGCCACGGCCCTTGAGCTCGGTGGACCACGTCCGCGCGAAGGACCGGACGGCCGCCTTCGACGCCGCGTACGCGCCGAACGCTTCCATTCCGCGGTCAGCGGCCGTCGAACCGACCAGGACGATCGAGGCTCCGTCGTTGAGCAGCGGCAACGCCTTCTGCACGGTGAACAGCGTGCCTCGGGTGTTGACCGCGAAGGTCTGGTCGAAGTGCTCCTCGGTGGTCTGTTCCAGCGTCATGAACGAACCGATCGCCGCGTTCGCCACGAGCACGTCCAGATTCTGGCCTCGCGCCCGGACCGCCTCGTAGAGCCGGTCCAGGTCCTCCGGCTTCGCGATGTCGCCGACGACCGCGGTGGCCCGGTCCGTTCCGATGGTCTTGACGGCGGCCTCCAGCTCGGCCTCGCGTCGCCCGGTGACGAACACGTACGCGCCCTCGTCCGCCAGCCGTACGGCGGTGGCCAGACCGATACCGGTGCTGCCCCCGGTGACCACCGCCGTCTTGCCTTCCAGCTGTCCCATGTGGGTGTCTCCATCACTTTCTCGTTGCCGATCCGTCCGACATCGATACTGCGGGAGATCGCGGATACTATCCATGATGCAGAGTCCAGAGTTCTTTACGTATCGTCCAGGAGGTGCCGTCGGTGCTCGGATTTCGGGATCCAGTTGCTGACGCGATCAGCCTGCTCCGGCCCCGCACGGTGATCGGGCCCAGTCTCCGGGCCGCGGGAGAGTGGGCCTTGCGCTTCGACACGTTCTTGCACGTGCGGATCGGGGGCCTCGTGCGCGGCACGTGCTGGTTGATCCTCGAAGGACACGAGCCGGTGCTCCTGCATGAGGGCGATACCTTCATGCTGGGCAACCCGCCGCCCTACGTGCTGGCCAGCACGCTCGACGCGAGCCCGCGCCCTGCGGAGCAGGTGTGGGGGGCTACCGAAGACGGGTTCGTGCGGATCGGCCCGGAGTCCGAGGAGGACCTCTACCTCTGCGTCGGGCACATCGCGTTCGACGACCAGAACGCGGCCCTCCTGACCGATCTTCTGCCGCCGCTCGTGATCGTTCGCGTGGGCGACCTTCATGGCGGGCGGCTCGCGCAGCTGATCGATCTCCTGGCCACCGAGGTCGGGGTCGCCGCCGCCGGCGGCCCGCTGGTGCAGAACCACCTCGCACAGATCCTGCTCGTGCACATGCTGCGTGCTCACGCCGGTCAGACAGACCGGCCCACCGGCTGGCTGAGCGCCCTGAACGAGGACGGCATCGGTGCCGCCCTGCGCGCCGTGCACGCGGACGTGGCCCACTCCTGGAGCCTCAAGGAGCTCGCCGACATCAGCCACATGTCGCGTTCCGCGTTCGCCCAGGCCTTCAAGAGCCACGTCGGTGTCCCGCCGCTGGAGTACCTGATCCAATGGCGCATGAGCCTCGCGCGCGACGCCCTCGCCCGCGACACTCTGTCGATCTCCGAGCTCGCACGGGCCACGGGTTACCAGTCCGAGAGCGCGTTCAGCACCGCGTTCCGCCGCGTGGTCGGCTCATCGCCCGCACAGTTCCGGAACCAGGCACGGCAGCCGGCGCCCTCGGCCGCGAACGGAAGCTGAAGGAGGCGTCCTGTTCAGCAGTGAACTCGCCGAAATGGTCACCTACAACGGCGGTCGCCTCTTGTCATGTTGGGCGTGACGCTCGCTGTCTTCGAACGTGCTGGTCGGCGGTTCTGGCCTGACGCTCGATCGGGGGCTCGTGCGCGCCGCTGGAGGCCGCGCCGGATGCCGACCTGCTCGTTGTCGGAGCCCCGCAGGCGGCGTGGGCGCCTCGCGCTGCAACTGGGAGTGATCAACCACGTTGTGCTGCATCACACACCGTCTCCAATCGCGGTGGTTCCGCAGATATGACCGCCACCCACTGGAGGCCCGCCCCGCATCCGCGCGGTCAACCGCATCCCATACGCCGCACGACCGCCCCCTCCTCTCGGTGCCGTACCGGAACGACCACGACGCTGAAGTCACCACGGCCGGTGCTGGTGACGGCTGCCCCTCCCGGCACGGTGACAGCCGGTCAGGCCCCTGGCTCACGCGGAGGCGGCCGGCCCGGCCGGTGGGTGTCGCGGTCTGTCCGCAACCCATGACGCCAGGAGGGCCCACCGGTCTGGAAGGTCACGCCGATCCAGTTCGCCCAGCCGACCGGCTGCAGTGCCCAATAGCTGATGGCCCGGTACAGCAGCGTCCCAGCGATCGCCGGTCCGGGAGGCAGGCCGTACAGCACCAGCAATGCGGACAGGCTCGCCTCGACCACCCCGATGCTGCCGGGCGTCAGACGCAGACTGCCGGGGATCTGCGTGAGCGCGTACGCGAGCAAGATCCCGCGCCAGGGCACGCCGATGCCCAGCGCCCACAGGCAGGCTGCCAGGCAGGCAGCGTCGAAGACCCAGTTCATCAGGGCGTACGTGGCCGGTCCCAGCCACGGCCGGAAGCCGCGCTGCAGGCTCCTGGCCTGCTGCACCATGCGCGCCAGCAGCAGCTGGGCCTGCCGTACCCGCCCGGACCGCCCGCCTGCGGTGAACCAGGCCCGCCGCACCGCTGCGCGGAAGCCCGCGAAGCGGGAGAGACTGAACACCACCAGGCCGATCACCAGCGCCAGCACCAGCGCCCCGGCAAGCGGACGCACCACGGCAGCGGCACCGGCCGCACCGACCGTGAACATCCCCAGTACGGTCAGAATCGCCAAGCCGAGCGCTGAGAGCGCCCCGGCGACCATCAGCACGGCGGCGGCCAGGACTGGTTCCACGCCCCGACGGTTCAACTGTCGGTACACCCAAGCGGTAGCGAAGGCTGCCCCGCCCGGCAGCGCTCCGGCCACGGCGTTGGCCGCCACCGTGATCGCGGTCATCCGCCGCAGACTCCACCGCACCCCGCCCGCCAGCAGCAGCCGACGGGGCACAGCGGCGAAGCACACCACCGACAGCGCCTCGCACCCCACGGCGGCCGCCAGCTGCGGCACCCGCACCCGCGAGATGAGGCCGAACGCCTGCGCAAGCTCGTGCCGCCGCCAGACAGCCACCACGACCGCGGCCCCCACCAGCAAGCCGGCACCGACCCACCACACCGGCCCCGGCCGCACGAGACGACCCGCCTCCCAGTCCTCGCGGTCCGCTGCCGCGGAATCCGGCCGCTCAGCCACAGGGCGTCACCGCCGAGAGGCAGCACCGCGTCAGGGCCGGACGGCGTCGAGGAGCCAGCAGCCCACAGGCGGTGCAGGTCGCCCGGGCCGCTTGCCGGGGCTGCCCCTCGACGGTGTCGGCCCCTTCCGGAGCCCGGGGAGGGACGCTGTCCACGGCACTCCTCCAGCCAGAATCACTGTCCCCGTCAGCACATCATCAGGACATACCGCCACTGCGACAGGCGCGCCCCTCCCAGTCGAGGGCCTGCGCTATGTGGCGGCACCGCCGGACTGTGGGCGCCGCCACGCGATGATGAACCCGCTGGTCAAGTCCCTGATCAAGATGCGCGGCCCGAGGCGGTGCCGTGCTCTTCGGATCAAGGCGGGCCGGCGCGAGGGAAGTGGCGCACTGCTGCCCCGAGGCGAACACTGGAAACCGGGCGACAAGGCATCCGACACACAGACCGGCAGCCACCGGCAGACGGACAGGAGGACGCCCGTGCACCACACAGTCAGGGCGGCATGCTGTGCAGATCATTGATGCCCGGACCCTTGAGCCCGCCGAGATCCGGCGCAGGCCCGGCGGGCTGCTCAGGGTGTGCGTGCGCACCTCGCCCACAGGGCACTTCGACGGAGCGGGTGACCTGCGTGGACTGCTGATCGCCGACGTGCTGTTCCGGATCGCGGAACTGGACGGCGTACAGGTGATCATCGGACACGTCGAGACGTACCCGCCTGAGGACGCGCAGGCACTGACCCGCGCCGCAGGCTTGCTGGGAATCCGCCCCCCGACGGTCCGCACGCTCGACTCGGCGCACTGTGCTCCCTTCGGCGGCCCTGTGGACGTGCATATCCTGGCCCCCGCGGTCAGGGTCCGGCACCCCGGTCACGAACTCCTGGTCGAAGTGGCGCCCACACGGCTGCCGGGCGGCCTGGGCGCGGTGACCGCAGGCGGGCACGATCCCCTTGCCATACGTCTGGCGCTGCTCGACCACGGCCACACGCGTCCGGCCCGCCTCGGTCCGGACGAGCTGCCCCGCGCTCAGGCGCTGCTGGACCGCTGGCGTCACCGGGTGGCCGCGTGGGCCGACTCGCCGTCGCGGCCGATGCATTCCGACACCGTGCGGTGTCTGGATGCCGCCTTCCACCATGACCTGGACACTCCTGCGGTCCTGGCCGCCCTGCGACGGCTGGAATCGGAGCCCGGGGTGCCAGATGGATCCCGGTTCGAGACCTTCGCCTATGCCGACCGTGTCCTTGCTCTTGAACTGCCGCGGGAGATCGGCCGGAGATGAACGACGGTGGCCACCGCGAAGGCGCTTGCCCGCCTCGGTCGGCAAGCCGTGTGCAAGCGACCACGTCAGGGCGAGCGCAGGGCGAGTACAGCGATGTCGTCGTGCTGGTCGTCACACAGGCGGGCCAGCAGCTTGTCCCGGAAGACGGCTAGCGACTCGCGGGCGAGGGCGGCCGCGTGCTGCTGCAGCCTGGTCAGGCCGCGGCCGATGTCCTCGCCGGGGCGTTCGATGAGGCCGTCGGTGCAGAGCAGCAGGGTGGTGCCAGGAGGCAGGGCGATGGTGACGGTCTCGCGAAACTTCGCGCCAAGTTCGCGTCGCAGCGTCCACGAGGACAGCGACTGGATGCGCACCGGACCGTCGCACGCGTTCGAACCTCCTACCCTGGCGTAGTGGCCAATGTTTTACGGAGGTGAGATCACGGTGACCCTGGGGGCACTGGAGAGCGCGGTCATGCGGGTCTGCTGGGAGGTCCAAGAGCCAGTGACGGTCCGCGCCGTACTCGACAGACTCAACGAGGGCCGGGAGCAGCCGCTGGCCTACACCACGGTGATGACGGTGATGACGCGCCTCGCAGAGAAGCGCATGCTCGATCGGGCCATACAGGGGCGTGGCTACGCGTACACAGCCACCGTCGCGGATGAGGCCGCGATCGCCGTACGGGAGGTGCTGCGGGCGCATGGGGATGCCGCGGTCGCGCATTTCGCCGCCGAGGCGTCACTGGATCCGCAGCTACGGGACCGTCTTCGGCGGCTCTTGGAGCAGTCGCCGTGACCGGCAAGCGAGCCTTCTGGACTCTCATAACGGCGTCCGTGGCGATTCACGCGGCGGTGGCCTTCCTTGGCTGCTGTTTGGTCACAGCTCTGGCCTGGCAGTTCACCCATCACGGGATCGGTACCGACCCGCGGTCGGGCGCCGCGTGGGCCGGCGCCACGCTGCTCGCCCTCTCTGCGGCTGGAGCGATACGGTCCGCCCGGCGGCTGTGGCTTGGACTCAGCGCGACTCGGGCCATGGACCGCCAGGTCCGCGCCATGGCTGTCACCGATACGGCCATACACACCACCGCCCAGCCGGTGGGCCTGACCGCCCGAGTGGATGTGATCGAGAGTGCCGGTCGCTTTGCGTTCACCCACGGACTGCTGCGCCCCCGAGTGACGGTCAGCAGCGGGCTCATGAAGTCGGCGACTCCTGGGGAATTGCGTGCGGTTCTGGCTCATGAGGCCGAGCACGTCCGTGGGCGCGATCCACTCAGAACGCTCGTGGCCGATTTCCTGGCGGCACGCCACATCGCGCTTCCGCTCCTGCGTCACCTGCGAACGGTGGTCGCCGCCGACCGTGAACTGGCGGCAGACCGCTGGGCGATGGCTCACTGCGGCGTCGGCGCCGTGGCCGGGGCGCTGCTGAAGGCCGGCGACACTCCCCGATGGGCGAACACCGCCCCCGCCGCCGCGATGGGAGACCGCACGTTGCTCGCCGCCAGGATCACGCAACTTGAGGGCGCGATACCGCCGCCCATACGTCCGGAACACCGGCAGGTCGCTGTCACGGCCGCCGGGGCCGCGCTCTACATGTGGGCGATCGTCGGCTCCGCCTGGCTGATGTCGACGACTCCGTTGGCCTGCTTGGGAAGAGGTCACTGAGGTTCGCCCGCCTACACCCCCTATCTACTACAACCACATAGTAATTACTACGTGCTCGTAGTAGACTCGAGGGCCCTACCCGCCGAGAGGAGTCATACATGGCCTCCGCGACGGACCGCGAGAAGCCGATACGCCATGCGCTCTTCGCTCGCATCTACCCGAGGATCAACGCCTTCGCCGAGGCCCACGGTGCCCTGGAACACCGGCGGGAGCTGCTGGCCGAGACCACCGGCCGGATCGTGGAGATCGGCGCGGGAACCGGCGCCAACTTCCCGCACTACCCGCCGAAGGTCGAGCAGGTCATCGCGGTCGAACCGGAGCCACGCCTGCGTGAACTCGCAAAGCGGTCGTCGGCCGGATCCTCAGTGCCGGTAGAGATCCGCGCAGGCCGGGCCGAGGCGCTACCCGTCTCCGACGCTTCCGCCGACGGAGTCGTGGCCTCGCTCGTCCTGTGCACGGTCGCCGACGTCCCCGCCGCGCTCAGGGAAGCCGCCCGTGTGCTACGACCGGGCGGGCTTCTGTACTTCTACGAGCACATCCGATCGACACGCCCCGGCCTGGCGAGGCGGCAGCGGATCATCAACGTGGTATGGCCACTGCTGGGCGGCGGCTGCAATCTCACCCGGAACCCCGAACCAGCCATCACCGCCGCCGGATTCAGGATCGAGCGCGCACGGCACTTCGACTTCCTCATCAACGGCCGCACCACACCCAGCTCCCCCTGTGTCATCGGCGTCGCGCGCAAGGCCGAGATCGCCGCCCAGGAGAACACCGCGTAATGCGCGAGCGAGACTTCACAGTCTCACGGACACCGCGCGGCGAGACGTGACCCTGATCGGTCAGCGAGCGCACCGGACGGGGCACAGGCACCTGAGTCTTCGCCCACCACGGTCAGGTCGTCACCCAGCGCCGCGGCGATTTCGGCGGCCCAGGAATGGTCGTCCCATCGGCGCGTCAGGCAAGCGCGGGCATGGCCGTGCCGGAGGGATCACCAGGCGGCCGAGCCGCCGATCCCACCCTTGGCAATCTTCCCCTTGTCACGTACGAAACCCGGCGTCCAGGGATCTCGGTACCGAAGACCTCGTCGTAGCCCGTGACTTGGGAGGCGAGGAGCTCAGTGGGCAACCGTCGCCCCAGCAGTTCGCATACCGGCCCGCCCTCACTGGTGAGCCGGGAGAAGAACTCGGCCATGGCGGTCGCGGTCGTGTGCAGGTTGACCGCCCCGAAGACGGCCTGCCGCCGGGCCCGGGAGTTGACCCGCTCCACGTCCGGCACCCCGACCGGGGTCTGCAGCCACGGTTTGGCGTGGAGCTGCCGTGGCCAGTTCGGGTCCACGCATGCCAAGTCGGCGACACGGACCAGGGCCTCATCCGGCACCCCGAACCACGCGTCGAGCCCCAGCTCGGGCCATACCACATCATTGAACATCTCCCCCAGCGTTGCACCGGCGCTCGCTCGAAGGATGCCAGCGCACCCGCCCTGACCGCGGCCAGGGCAGCGAGCGTGACGAACGATTTCGACAGCGAGTAGTGCTGGACCAGGGTGTCGCCACGCCAGGGACGGCTGGACGGCTCCTCCCCGCACCCCCCACCCCGCGTTCAGCCGGACGACCTCGCGGCCCTCCCGCCAGACCGATACACCTGCCCCGGTCTCCAGGCCGTTGTCCACCAGCCGTTGGAAGACCTGGCGCACCGCGTCGACAGTAACCCCCCGGGGGATGTCGGAGGCACGGTGAGGCACCGACGCTCCCGTCACCTGGTGGAGCCCACCAGGTGACGGGAGCCCTGAGGCGATGAGGCTCGATAGGCCACCAGCGCCATCATCCTGGCCTCGCCGTGGTAGACGTTGTGGCAGTGCAGCATCCACTGGCCGGGGCTGTCGGCGTCGAAGACCACGGACAGTTTCTTCGGCAGCACGATCGCGGTGTCCTTGCGAGGCCCGGAGCTGCCGAGTTGGTAGGTGTGGCCGTGCAGATGCATCGGGTGCCACATGCCCGTGCGGTTGACGATGTCCAGCCGGACCCGTTGCCCCTCCTCTTAGAACTCCTAACGAAATGATCTCCGTGGTGGTTGGATCACTCCGGGGCTGGTGATCTGGGGGTGTGGGGTGGCTCGGCCGAAGCCGTGGGAAGTCGACGACGAGTTGTGGGCTGTGATCGAGCCGCTGCTGCCGAAGGTGGAGCGTCGGGCCCGGCATCCCGGCCGCAAGCGGCTTCCGGACCGGCTGGTGTTCCAGGGCATCCTGTTCGTCCTGCACACGGGGATCGGCTGGGAACACCTCCCGCAGGAACTCGGCTTCGGGTCGGGCATGACCTGCTGGCGCCGCCTGGCCGAATGGACGGAGGCCGGCGTCTGGGCCCGGTTCCACGAGGTCCTTTTGGCCAAGCTCCGCAGCGCGAACGCCCTGGACTTCTCCCGGGCGGCCGTGGACGGCTCTCACATCCGGGCGTTAAAGGGGGATCCAAGACGGGACGAAGTCCTGTCGACCGGGGCAGGACGGGCAGCAAGCATCACCTGATCACCGACGCCACCGGCATCCCGCTTGCCGTCATCTTGACCGGCGGCAACCGCAATGACGTCACTCAGCTGATCCCGCTCCTCGATGCGGTGCCACCGGTGCGGGGCAAGCGAGGTCGGCCCCGGCGCCGCCCCGACGTGGTGCTGGCCGACCGCGGCTACGACCACGACAAGTACCGCCGCCTGGTCTGGGGCCTCGGCGTGAAACCGCTCATCGCCCGCCGGGGCACCGAGCACGGCTCCGGGCTCGGTACTCAGCGCTGGGTCGTGGAACGCGCCTTCGCGCACCTGCACTGGTTTCGCCGTCTGCGCATCCGCTGGGAGATACGTGATGACATCCACGAAGCCTTCCTGAGCCTGGGATGCGCACTCATCTGCTGGCGCCGTCTCTCACGGCTGGTCCGGGACGCCCCTGCCCAGTAGCCATTCCTTGACGCTCGGGGAGCTGTCCAGGAGTCGGCTGACCTCCATGCCCTCATCCCGTGAGGTCACTCTCGGCAGAGGGGCGAAGTCACCAGGCAGGACGTCCAGCAGGCTCATCACGCGGTCTCCCGCATGAAGAGTGATGAGCAGTTCGCACCGAATCTGACGCGGGATGCTGGGGCGATGCGGCAGGCTGTTCCACAGGGCTGGCCACAGATAGTGGGTCCCATCGGGCGCCGCATTCGCCTGCACCCATGCCGGGTCCAACCGCTGGTTGAGGCTGAGCTCACATGCCCGCTCCTCCAGCCTGACCAGCGAGGCCGTATCGAGGACCTTCAACTCCCGAGGCACCGGCTCATCCGAGTTCATCGCCCCATGCTGCCCGACAGCACCCCAGCACCTGGAACCGACCCATCGAAGATCATTTCGTTAGGAGTTCTTAGCGCTCACCCATGCCGATCAGCAGGGCATCGGCCGGCTGGTGCTCGACAGGGCTCCTTGTAAGGGGCTTGCCTGCCGAAGGCCCAGCTCTTGGCCATGACGCCGTCGCCGAGCTCCAGCATGGCGGGCGCGGCGATCAGGGTCAGCTTGTGCACCCTGCCGGTACGGGTGCGCTTCTTCTCTGCGGCGGCCACGGCCAGGTCGGACGGCTTGACCAGGGCGGTGGTGCGGTCGGCGTCGCCGCTGGAGCCGCGGCAGGCGGCGAGCGCGGACGCCGAGATGCCGTGGGGGCGGCCTACAGAAGCAATCGAGAGAGCACGGAAAGGTCGGGCGGCGCCCACCTCACGGTGCCGGGAACAGGGCGACCGGCCGGGATGGCGTGCACGTCGCCCTCGCGGCCGACCCAGGGCTCGCTCGGCGGCATGTGTTTTACGACGTCGATGCCGGCGGCCGAGCAGTGCTGCACGCCCATGCCGGAACAGGGTCCATCGTCACCGTGCGCGGCCGTCTCGTGGTGGAGGAGCACTGCGAACGCGGCGAACAGTGCGACGACCGCGCCCCACACCCAGCGTCCGGCGCCACCACGGGCACGGTCCCGTCCGGCCCCGGCTGTGGCCATGGCTTCCAACCCTGCTCTCGGTGAGCAACTCCGCGAATATACCCGGTGGGGGTAACACTGAACGCTCTCCTCATCTCCTACGTACTCAGGGGCTCAGTAGCCGATGCCGCACGACGCACCGAGGCCGTACCCAGAAGACGAGGGAAGGCAACAATGGAGACTCTGAGCTGGTTCGTAGCGGCGGTCGCCGCGCTGGTGACCGCCGTCAGCCTGATCCGCATGGTGACCACCAAGGGGGATACCCGCTTCGCCGCAGGAGGCGATGCGTTGATGGGCGTGTCAATGGCCATCATGGCCCTGCCCGCGACAGCGGCCTGGTACGCCGGTCACGGCATGTGGTGGGCCATGGCATTCGCCCTCCCGGCACTCGGTGGCGTGGTGATGGCCGCCAAGCACACGCGTGCGAGCGGCTGGAGCCACGGCCGCCAATGGGTGCACCTCATCGTCGGCAGCGCAGGCATGGTGATCATGACGCTCGCCATGACGAGCACGTCCTCCGGACCGGTACTCGCACTCGGCGGCTCAGCCATGGCCGGGATGCCGGGCATGGAGAACATGCCCGGGATGAACTCGACACAAGGCATGGACGGGATGGAAGGGATGCAGGGCATGGGAGGGATGCACGGGATGAACACGCCGGGCATGACCACCGCTGCCGATGCCACCGCCGCGTCGTCCTCGGGCCCCTTCTGGCGTTACGTGGCCGCGGCGCTCGCGGTGTACTTCCTGTTGTCCATCGGCGCGTCTGTCTGGGCCCGGCTCCGAGGGACCGACGGGAAGCACCTCCCCCCCGCCCGCGACGGCGGCCGAGGCCGCACATGGGGACGTTGGCTGCTCGCCATGCCGGACACGGTGGTGGTCTTCGTGGTATCGCTGACCCTATCGGTGTGGGACAAGGCCCGGACGGTGGAGCGGGGAAGCCACGGGCGCCGGCGCAGGCTCGGCACGGCGCCGGACGCCGCACTGGCCGCTCATATCGGTATGGGCGGAACCATGTCCGCGATGCTGCTCATGATGGTGGTGTGACGGGCCTTGCCGAGCGTGACGGACCTCGCCGAGCTTGTGCGGAACCGCCGACCGGCATCCTCAAAGCCATGGCTCGTCCACCTGGGTGCCCATCGGCCACGCCGCGAGTCTCATCCTCCCGGTACGGAGCAGGACAAGCGCACCATGAGCTGCAACCGGACCATCCGGCTGACGTGATCGGCGAGCGCCGGCATGCCCCGCCCCCAGAGAGTCCCGGCATGACCTTTACCAGTTTCCCTCCAGTCCCGTACTGCCCTGAGAGGGCTTCTCGAAACCGAGTGTGGGGCTGGGTTTGTGCTGGTCAGGCATAGTTCCGGGGTGGGTGAGGTAGGTCCGGTGCGTCCGTGGAGGTGGCGTGCTGGAGGTATGTGATGGCGTCGGTGCTGGGGCGGCTGGAGGAGCGGGAGCGTGCGGCCCGGAAGCGGGTGGAGGAGTTGCAGGCCGAGCTGGAGGCGGCGCAGT